>CACZOS010000072.1 GCA_902782815.1 uncultured Lachnospiraceae bacterium
GAACTTACATCCGGAGGGTGGATTTGCCGGGGAAGGGATAGTTCCTTCCAAAACAATCCGGTTCATCTTGACCGTGGGATCCGGAATGGGTATCGCGGAAAACAGTGCCTTGGTATAGGGATGAAGAGGATTGCGGAAAATGTCTTCCGTTTCACCGTACTCCATCAGATTTCCCAGATACATGACTCCGACGGCATCGGAGATGTGTTCCACCACGGACAGGTCATGGGAGATGAACAGGTAAGTCAGATTCATCTGCTCCTGCAGCTCCTGCAGAAGGTTGATGATCTGGGCCTGGATGGAAACATCCAGAGCGGATACCGGTTCATCACATACCACAAACTCAGGTTTCAGCGCGAGTGCTCTGGCAATGCAGATACGCTGCCTCTGACCGCCGGAAAATTCATGGGGATAACGTTCTTTATGGAAGGGCTGCAGCCCGCATTTATCCATAATGTCATCCAGGTAGTCATTGTACTCGCTCCGGGAAACCAGATTATGTTCCCTCACTGCCTCACCGATGATCTCGCCCACAGGAAGTCTGGGCGAGAGGGAGGAGAAGGGATCCTGGAAGATGATCTGCATTCTGGTGCGATAGTCGTGCATCTCCTTGTTGGTCAGGTCATAAACCTCTTTTCCGTCGAAAATTACCTGGCCTCCGGTCTTTTCGCCGTTCAGGCGAAGGATGGTACGGCCGGTGGTGGTCTTGCCGCAGCCGGACTCTCCCACCAGACCCATGGTATAACCCCGTTTCAGGTTAAATGTGACGCCGTCCACAGCTTTGACATGACCCACGACTCTGGAAAGCAGGCCGTCTTTAATGGGGAAATATTTCTTCAGATCCTTCACCTGAAGGATGTACTGAGGATCATATTCTAATGACTTGGAATTACTGCTCATCGTTCTTTCCCCCTTCCTCATCATAAAAACGGTAACAGCTCACTTTATGTGTGGGAGACAGAGAGATCTCCATGGGGTATTCCCCGCTGCAACGGTCTACGCACATCTCGCAGCGATCTTTGAAATAGCAGTAATCCGGCATGTTGATGGGGTTCGGAACCTTTCCCGGTATGGAGTAGAGTTTATCCACTTTCTTGCCCACCACCGGTTTGGAAGCCATAAGGCCGATGGTATAGGGATGGGCCGGGTTGGCGAAAATTTCCTGGACAGTTCCTTTTTCCACCACTCTTCCGGCATACATGACCACCACATAATCCGCCATTTCGGCGATAACACCCAGATCGTGGGTGATGATCATGATGGAGGAGTTCACCTTCTCCTTCAGATCCCGGAAAAGCTGCAGGATCTGAGCCTGAATGGTAACATCCAGGGCAGTGGTAGGTTCATCCGCGATGACCAGTTTTGGGTTGCAGGCCAGGGCGATGGCAATCATGACACGCTGGCGCATACCTCCGGATAACTCATGGGGATACATTTTATACACACCCTCCGAGTTGGCGATACCCACCATCTCCAGCATGGTGATGGTCCTCTGCTTAATTTCCTCCTTGGTCATCTCTTTTTCATTGTGCAGACTGATAACCTCATCCACCTGGTCTCCGATGCGGAAGACCGGATTCAGGCTGGTCATAGGTTCCTGGAAGATCATGGAAATATAATTTCCCCTTAAAGTCTGCATCACCTCGATAGGCGTCTTGGTGATATCGTAGGCTTTATCCCCCAGGTTAAGGCGGATAGCGCCCTCCACGATCTGGCCCTGGGGCCTCTGAAGAAGCTGCATGACGGAAAGGCTGGTCACGGACTTGCCGCAGCCGGACTCTCCCACCACCCCGACGGTCATGCCCTGGGGTACTTCAAAATTAATTCCGTCCACGGCTTTGGCCACGCCCACATCCGTAAAGAAATGTGTGTGGAGGTTTTCGATTTCCAGAACATTTGCAGGATTGACCATCTGGGTGAGATATTCGCTTTCCGGTACATTTTTTCTCTTGTATTTTTTCTCCAGCTCGCTGGTGATCTTACGGTTTTCCTTGGCTATTCTGCGTGATTCCCTGGCAGAAAGATAGCCCTGTTCTTTTTTCTTGGCCATATTCCTACCTCCTTATCGTTTCATCTTGGGGTCAAAAGCATCACGCAGGCCGTCGCCGACGATATTGAAAGCCAGAACCGTGATCAGCAGCAGCAGACCTGCAGGAATCCAGATGAACCAGTAATTCGTCAAAACAAATGTGTCATTTACATCACTGATGATATTTCCCCAGGATGCAAAGGGGAAACGGACACCCAGCCCCAGGAAGGACAGGGTTGCCTCAGTGATGATGGTGTTGCCCAGACCCATGGTCATGATAACGATGAGCTGAGGGATAACATTTGGAATCAGATGTCTGAATATCCTCCTTGGCACCGCAATGCCGCAGGCTTCCGTGGCGGTCATGAATTCCTGTTCACGAAGAGACAGGATCTGGCCGCGGACCATCCTGGCCACACTGGGCCAGCCCAGGAAACCCAGAATCAGCATCAGGAGAATGATCCTGGTCAGGGACGGAAGATTGGCTGCGTCCATGGCGGCTCCCAGGATGATGATCAGAGGCAGGGAAGGGATACAGTAGAAAATATCCACGATCCTCATGATCAGGCCATCCACCCATCCTCCGAAATAGCCGGAGATTCCGCCGAAGAACATACCCAGGACTCCTTCGATAATGACGACGATAAAGCCGATAATCAGGGAAATTCTTCCGCCATACATCAGTCGGGTCAGCATATCCATACCGTTCCGGTCCGTGCCCAGCCAGTGAGTTTTTGACGGAGAAGCATAGGTATCAAAAACCTTTGTACCGATCTCCTGCTTCACATCCCAGGACTTGGTGGCCGCGTCATATTCCAGGATGTACTCCGCTTCCGTACCGTCTTCTCCGGTGTACCTGAGGGATTCCTGGCCGGACTCCACCGCATCGATAAGCAGGTCTTTGAATTCTCTGGTGAAATGGATATCCGACATGACCGGACGGACAATGTAGGAGCTGATATAGGCTATCTCCTGGCCATCCTTTCCAGTGATGATATCTCCTTCACCCAGCAGATATTCCTGACCATCTGCAGTAAAACTCTCTTTCTTTTCCGCCCTGGCTTTAAAAGCCTCATGGGTAAACTCAAAGGAGCAGGGTTCTTCCGTGGA
>CACZOS010000073.1 GCA_902782815.1 uncultured Lachnospiraceae bacterium
CCGGGAATCTTTTCCTCTCGGCACGAAATACCGCCTTGGCCATGCGGTCACTGTCAACATATTCGATATCGCAGCTCCAGCCGGCAAAATGATAGACATACTCTTCGGTCTCTTCTTTAACCGGATGGTAATCTGCCCTGGCTTTCCTCCCGCAGGGCACAGTCTCTGTCCCCAATATTTTGCCGTCTTCATGAAAATACATGACGAGAAATTCCCTGGGCTGCTCCCGGTAGATCGGATGGACCACAAGATTGGAACGGACAGAACTGATGTCCTGATCCCAGCCGGCAAAGACGATCTGATGGTGTTTTGTCTCAAACTGAACACTCTCCATCTCAGGAGGCTGGGCGCTCTCCCCATCATTGACAAAAACCGTTTTGAATACTTTGCCGTTGGCATCCTGGAAAACCACGATATGCTTTTTTGCTTTCAGTTTCCGTATTTTCTTCTCCATCAGACATCTCCTGCAGGCAATCTCCCCATGGATGGCTCCGGCCGGCAAAAAATCCCGAAAAACTCTCGGCCGGGTCTTATCCTCTGATCACTCCGCGGATTGCTGCCAGCAGCTCATCATACTCCTCATATGCAGGGTATTGAGGATAATCCTTTTTGATCTGGTCTGTTGAACGGAATAAAAAGCCGGCCTTGCTTGCTCCGATCATCTCCAGATCATTAAAACTGTCACCGCAGGCTATGGTGTCATAACCGCAGGACTGCAGGGCACGCACGGTGGTAAGTTTCGAATTCTCACAGCGCATGCGATATCCGGTGATGGTGCCGTCCGTTGCAACCTCCAGAGAATTGCAGAAAATGGTGGGCCATCCCAGTTTCTCCATAAGAGGTTTGGCAAATTCTTCAAAGGTGTCACTCAAAATGATAGCCTGACCTTCAGACCGAAGCTGATCCAGGAACTTTTTGGCACCGGGCAGGGGCTGGATCCTGGCGATGGTTTCCTGGATCTCTTTAAGGCCCAGGTGATGGTCCCTGAGAATATCCATGCGATAATGCATCAGTTTATCGTAATCCGGCTCGTCCCTTGTGGTTATGCGCAATTCGGGGATACCCGTTTCTTCTGAAAACGCGATCCAGATCTCCGGAACCAGAACTCCCTCCAAATCCAAACAGGTTACATACATGGTCATTTCCTCCATTGGTTTCTTTATTTTTCTTTATCTGTTGCCGATTTTTATCCCCGACAGGCGGAGAAAAGGTAGTATAAATTATATCATCCGGGCCGGACCTTTACAAGACAGGCACAGGAACGGCATAAAACAAACATGGGATCAGCGGCAGCCGCTGCACCCCGCGCATCCTTTCTCCGCCTCCGCCATCCGGCGGGCCATCAGACGGAAGTTTTCCTCCATTTCCCTTTGAAGGATCTGTGTATTTGCCGTGTAGACCAGCATATTCAGCTCAAAGTCTGCGGAAAATTCTTCCATGGAAAATTCCTGCTGTCTGCAGCTTCCCCCTCCCCGGATCATGGTAAAGAGGACTCCCTTACGGCTCTTTTCGAAAACCTGAACAGCAAGTTCCATATCCATATCCGGAAGATATCCACATAAAAACAGGGACAGATCACCAACCAGACTCTCATCCAGATATTCCTGCAGCCGGAAATCCTCCATTTCGTTATCATATTCCATCCATCTGACCTCTTTTTGTATGGTCATCAGGGTCAGTTCCTTTATAAACTCCATGGGTAGTCCCTTTTCCATATTCCCTTTTTCCTCCTTACAAACTCCTTACAAAAAATCAAGACCCGCGGACGAGTCTTGAATAAACTGTTACTCTTTTCCGTTAAAGCAGTAGGTACAGATCTTGCAGGGATCGATACCTATGGATTCCAGCAGGTCGTCCAGCCGGTGATAACGAAGAGAGGTAAAATTCAGTTGTTTCCTTATGTCCTCCACCATCTGAGCATATCTTTCCGTGGTGGGATCCGTATACTCATCAAGAATTTCCTGGGGGCAGTCGGGACCTTCTCTCTTCTCGATCACCCGTCTGGTGATCAGCTCCATCTCCGACTTGGAACGGGAGAAATTAAGATATTTACAACCGTAGACCAAAGGCGGACAGGCCGGACGGATATGCACTTCCTTCGCTCCGTTCTCGTAGAGATAGGCCGTGGTATCTCTAAGCTGGGTGCCTCTGACGATGGAATCATCGATCAGCAGCAGCTTCCTTCCCTGAATGAGCGCCTCCACGGGAATCAGTTTCATCCTGGCAATAAGATCTCTTTTATTCTGGGTTGTGGGCATAAAGGAACGAGGCCATGTGGGCGTATATTTGATGAAAGGCCGCCCGTAGGGCACTTTCGCTTCATTGGAATAGCCGATGGCATGGGCAATGCCGGAATCGGGAACACCTGCCACCATATCCGGCTCAATGAGCCCCGCATCACGCTTTGCCAGCATGCTGCCGCAGCGATATCTCATCTGCTCTACATTTACTCCCTCATAATCCGAGGTGGGATATCCGTAATAAACCCACAGGAAGGAACAGATCTTCATCTTGTCCCCGGGTTCTTTAAGGATTCTGACCTCCTCCGGAGTGATAAAATCAATCTCCCCGGGACCCATCTCCCGGTACAGCCTGTATCCCAGGTTAATAAACGCATGGCTCTCAAAGGAGACACAGTATCCCTCATCTTTACAGCCTATGATTACCGGAGTCCTCCCGAACTGGTCACGGGCAGCATAGATGCCGTCCTTGTTCATGACCAGGAAAGTCATGGAACCATCCACCCTCTCCTGGACATATTTCATCCCTTCCAGCAGGCTGTCCCTGGTACAGATCAGGGCGGCGATAAGCTCTGTGATATTGATCTGTCCGTTGGTCATCTCCTGAAAATGGGAATGTTCATTTTCAAACAATTCTCCCACAAGCTCATCGTAATTGTTGACTTTACCTACAGTTGTGATGGCGAAACTGCCTAGGCGGGAACTGATCAGGATGGGCTGTGGTTCAAAATCAGAGATACATCCTATACCAAGGTTTCCCTCCATTTCCCTCACATCATGATCGAATTTGGTTCGGAAGGGGGAGTTCTCAATGTTATGGATAGCCCGGTTAAAACCGTCCCGGCCATGAACTGCCATGCCTCCTCTTCTTGTTCCCAGGTGGGAATGATAATCAACTCCGTAAAACAAATCTGTTACACAATCCGTTTTTAAAGCTGTTCCAAAAAATCCTCCCATTGATTCAGACCTTCTCTTTCTGCAATATTAAATAATACCATTAATTATGCTGTGTTATATTGTAAAATAACTTAACGATTTAATTCCTTAACCAGTAAAGGCAGAGCTTTTTCAAATTTCACCCCATACCGGTGATTTTCATCCCCAAGGGTCCTTTTAATGGATTCCACCACGAAATCTGCGGCAATCCCGGCCGCCTCCAGGTCAGATCTCCCCTGCATAATGGCTCCGGTAAAAGCAGCTGCGTAACAGTCTCCGGTCCCGTGGGAGAGATAAGGGATATAGTCCGTTGTATAGTAAGAAAGTACTTGTGTTTCACTCTCGTAAACCGCTACACTGATCTCAGACTCGGTGTAGCGTATCCCTTTCAGGATGATCTTTTTCGCTCCCCGGGCTGCCAGGGCTCTCAATAGGGAAAGAATATATTCTTCATCATGGCGGTCAAGACGACATTCCAGCCCGGTCATAAAGGAGGCTTCCGTCACATTGGGCAGAATGATGTCCGCATTCCCGCATAATTCAGCCATCTTTTCCACAAACACTTCATCAAATCCATGGTAAAGCTGTCCGTTATCGGCCATGGCCGGGTCTACGATAAGCTTTGCTCCCGGATTGAGAACATTCCGGGCAAGCTGACGTACATACTCAATCTGAAGGACACTCCCCAGATAACCGGTGTAAAGACAGTCGAACTTAAGTCCTTCCTTCATCCAGTGCGCCATGATCCCCGGGATATCCTCGGTCAGATCACGGAAAGTAAAGCCGGTAAAGCCCCCTGTGTGGGTGGAAAGTACCGCGGACGGCAGGATTACCGTCTCAATCCCGCAGGCTGAAATGATCGGAAGAGCTACTGTCAGAGAACACTGTCCCATACAAGAAATATCCTGTATTGTTAAAACTTTCTGGTCTGTCATGGTTCTGTTCCTCCTGAATAAAAAACAATAAACAGATTGGGTAGATGATATGATATATAAATAAAAAAATGTTTAGGTAAAAATCATAGCAGATTATGGACTGCTTTGCAATCCTTCTTTTATCTGCTGGACGTCATCCCGGATCACGGTGTTTGTTAATTTTGCAACAATATTTTGGTTGTTTTCACCTTTTTTGTGTTATTTTTATCAAAATATCGTTCATTTTTTAACAATAAATCATAGTGCCGGCCTATATGTTTCAGGCTGTATAATCAATTTGTTTTTTATTTATAACCTGCGCTGATACAAAATCTTCCCTTTCATCATCAGATCTTTGTCAACCGGCCTGACAATTGAACGTTCAGCACTTTTCAAAAACATTTTTTTCACCATATCGAAGATACACATGTTGAAATTTTGTTCAAAACTTTGATTTTTTTATGATTTTCATTTTTTTATTATTAACTTTTTAATAAAAACAGTTGCATCAAAAAAAAGTTTGTGATAGAATTAACGTAAGGTTAGAATATTTTCCAAAAAAGACCTTTTTAGCTGTTTTGCATCATTTTTAAAGAATGGAGGATTTACCAATGGCAAAGAAAGTAGTATTAGCAGGCGCAGTTCGTACCCCGATCGGAAAAATGGGCGGAGCTTTAAGTACAGTATCTGCTGCAGATCTTGGTTCTATCGTGATCAAGGAAGCCCTCAACCGTACGAACATCCCTGCAGATCAGGTTGATGAAGTTTTAATGGGCTGTGTAATCCAGGCAGGCCAGGGACAGAACGTAGCCAGACAGGCTTCCATTGGGGCCGGACTTCCTGTAGAGGTTCCCGCAGTTACCATCAACGTAGTATGCGGCTCAGGTCTGAACTGCGTCAATATGGCGGCAGAGAAGATCATGGCAGGCACAGCTGATATCGTAGTAGCAGGCGGCATGGAGAATATGTCCCTCGCTCCTTATGCAGTAATGCAG
>CACZOS010000074.1 GCA_902782815.1 uncultured Lachnospiraceae bacterium
AAGGGAGGATCTTCCAAAAAGACCCTGTGCCACCCCGACGGATCCAGGAAGGTGACCGGAGGAAGCACTGCCGCAGGAAGTAAATATGCCACCTCCATTAACAGCGGAACGAGCCTGAAGGGATGCAGTGAAGCAGCGGCAAACCTTAAAGTGGCCAAAAAACTGAAGGCAAAGCTGTTGGCCAACGGATATCATGTTCTCATGATCCGTCAGAATTCCGATACCCGGCTTGACAATATCGCCAGGACAGTCATGGCCAACAATAATGCCGACTGTCATATCGCCATTCATTTTGACTCCACCGGGAGCAACAAAGGCGCCTTCTACATCAGTGTACCCAATGTAAGATCCTACCGTAACATGCAGCCGGTGAAATCCCACTGGCGTCAGCACAATAAACTGGGCTCCAGCCTGGTGAGCGGACTCCGGTCTGCAGGGGTAAAGATCTTCGGGGGAGGATCCATGGCCATCGACCTGACCCAGACCTCCTACTCCACGGTACCTTCCGTGGATATTGAAGTGGGAGACCGGGGGACCTCGACTTCAGACAAAAACCTCAATAAAATTGCCAACGGGCTCCTGAAAGGGGTAAACAAATATTATTAAGCAGCGACCGACGGATCTGTGTGCAGATCCTCCCCCTGCCTGCCGCCTGACGGCGGTCAGGCAGAGACTGAAAAGAAAGGGGAGAGAAAATGACGAACGAAATTCTGAAAGAACCCGGTTATGTTGAGGAGTTGCTGGAGATACTGCGGAGCGGGCTCTCTAAGGAAGAACTCCTGGATAAGCTTGATGATTACCATGATAACGATATCGCCGGAGCCCTGGAACTTCTGACCAAAGAAGAGCGCCAGGCCCTGTACCCTCTGCTGGGACCGGACCGGGTCGCAGAAATCTTTACCTTCATTGAAGATCCGGAGATCTACCTCCAGGAATTTACCCTGGAGAACCAGGCCAAGGTCATCTCTCTTATGGACTCAGATGACGCGGTAGATATCCTGGAAGAAATGGATGACAGCACCCAGGAGAAGCTGGTTAAGCTGCTGGATGCCGAAGCCAGCCGGGACGTAAAACTGATCCTTTCCTATGACGAGGATGAGATCGGTAGTGTCATGACTACCAATTATGTGGTGATCCACCGTTATCTGAGTGTCCGCCAGGCCATGCATGAACTCATCAAACAGGCGGGGGAAAACGATAACATTTCCACCATATATGTCCTTGACGGCAAGGATTGCTTCTACGGAGCCATCGATTTAAAAGATCTGATCATCGCCAGAGAGAATGATGATCTGGAGGATATCATCGCCACCTCCTATCCCTATGTCTATGATCATGAGCTGATCAGCAACTGTATCGAACGTATCAAGGATTACGAGGAAGATTCCATCCCCGTTCTGTCAAAAGACGGGCAGATCGTGGGTATCGTCACAGCCCAGGACATCATTGAAGTCGTGGATGACGAGATGGGTGAAGATTATGCCAAGCTGGCCGGTCTGACCGCGGAGGAGGACCTGAATGAGACCACAGTGGAGAGCATGAAAAAGAGGCTCCCCTGGCTGATCATCCTGCTCTTTCTCGGTATGGCCGTCTCTTCTGTTGTGGGAGTTTTCGAAGCGGTGGTGGCTGTTCTGCCCATCGTCATCTGTTTCCAGTCACTGATTCTGGATATGGCAGGAAATGTTGGGACCCAGTCCCTTGCGGTAACTATCCGTGTACTTATGGACGAGAATCTGACAGGAAGGCAGAAATTCGGCCTGGTTTTAAAAGAGATGCGTGTAGGCCTCTCCAACGGCCTTTTCCTGGGATTCCTGGCCTTTCTTTTCATCGGCCTCTACGTTTTCCTTTTTAAGCATAATACTATAGCCCATGCCTTCATGATCTCCGGCTGTGTAGGAGTATCCCTAATGGTGGCCATGATCATCTCCAGTATGGTGGGGACCCTTATCCCCATGTTTTTCCACCGGATCAACGTGGATCCGGCTGTGGCTTCCGGACCGCTGATCACCACGGTAAACGACCTGGTGGCAGTGGTGACTTATTATGGACTGGCCTGGGTATTGTTGATCAATGTAATGCAGATCTAAGTACAGATCCGGGGAGATAGCCCCTATCTCCCGGTAACTGTGGAAAGGATACAGATGAAAGCTAATTGTGAAAATTCTATTTTAACTATAGACCTGGAAGGGAGAATCGATACTTCCAACTCCGGAAAGACAGAGAAACAGATCCTGGAGATCTGCCAGGACAAGGATCATAAAGATCTTATACTGGACGCGGACAGACTGGAATATATTTCCAGCTCCGGACTGCGGATCATTCTCCGTCTGCGGAAAAAATACGGTAATCTCAAGATGATCAATGTCTCTTCGGAGGTCTATGACATCCTGGATATGACAGGCTTTACTTCCATGATCGATGTGGAGAAGCAATACCGTCGTTTTTCCGTTGACGGATGTGAGATGATCGGATCAGGAGCCAAGGGTAAGATCTACCGTCTGGATCCTGAGACCATTATCAAGGTTTACCGGAATCCGGACAGCCTGGAGGAGATCCACCAGGAGAGGGAACTTGCCCGGACCGCCTTTATCCATGGGGTTCCCACGGCCATTTCTTATGATGTGGTGAAGGTGGGGGAAGGCTACGGGTCCATTTTTGAGCTGTTAAACTGTTCCACCCTTTCCGAGATCCTCAGCCATGACCCTTCACGTCTGGATGAGTGTGTAAATTATGCTGTGGATCTGTTGAAAACGGTCCATGAGATCGAGGCGGATACCGACAATCTGCCGGATGTGAAAAAAAGGTTCCTGAGATGGGTGGACCGGCTGGAAGACTACCTTCCCGCCGAGGCATCCCATAAGCTTAAGGAACTTATCCTGGCTGTTTCCGACAGCAAGACCCTGCTTCACGGCGACTACCAGACCAACAATGTCATGCTCCAGGACGGGGAAGCGATCCTGATCGACATGGATACCCTGTGCTACGGAGACCCGATTTTTGAACTGGCTAATATGTACTGTGCCTTTTTGGGCTTTGCCGAGGTCAATCCGGAAGAATCCCGGGAATTTTTCGGAATGCCCGCAGAGCTATGCAAAGAGTTCTGGGAGAAGTCCCTGGCCTCTTACCTGGGTGTAGCGGATCCGGAAGAGTTGGAAAAGAAGGAAGACAAAATCAGACTTTTAGGCTACATCCGCCTGATGAAGAGATATCTCCGTCCCGGCCGTCTGGATACCGAGGAGGGGAAGGCAGCCATGGACTATTATAAAGGGAGACTTCTGGAGTACCTAGACAAAGTGTCGGACCTTGACCTGTAAGGTTATGACCGGCAGTTTCAGGATATATGAGGAAAAACAATGTCACAGATATATAAAAGCGTAAGCGAACTCATTGGCAATACTCCTCTCATGGAGATTTCCAATATTGAAAAAGAACTTGGCCTGGAGGCCACCGTACTGGTAAAACTGGAATACCTCAACCCGGCAGGAAGCGCCAAGGACCGTATCGCCAGATCCATGATCCATGATGCGGAGCAAAAGGGGCTGCTCAAAGAAGGTTCGGTGATCATTGAACCCACATCCGGAAACACGGGGATAGGCCTGGCATCTCTATGCGCTGCCAGGGGATACCGTCTGATCCTCACCATGCCGGAGACCATGAGCGTGGAGAGGAGAAATATCCTGAAGGCTTATGGAGCAGAA
>CACZOS010000075.1 GCA_902782815.1 uncultured Lachnospiraceae bacterium
TGGAGGATCACTTAACTCGCCAATGCAGCAGGCAGATACTGGATTCATGAATATCCCTGACAGTATTGATGATGAGCTGCCGTTTGCATAAGGCGGTGATTTTTGGATGATACTTCAGGTCGATACCCGTGAACGTGCAAGCGAGTGGAACAGGATCCAGAAGCAGTTCGACAAACTTGGCATCCAGTATGTCAGAAGTAAGCTGTATGTCGGTGATTACATGTCTCTTGATAACGCACGATTTGTTGTGGACAGGAAGAAAGACCTTCAGGAATTGTGTGGAAATGTCTGTCAGCAGCATGAACGGTTCAAGAGGGAGCTGATCAGGGCAATGGAGGCAGGCATCCAGATCATATTTCTGGTCGAGCATGGGGAGGATGTACAGACACTGGAAGATGTCTACTTTTGGCAGAACCCGCGGAAACATGAAATCCGGTGGCGCTATAACCGACAGACCGGCCAGAAAGAAAAATACTTTGTTTCCCCAAAGGCCGTAGACGGGAAACAGCTTTATAAGAGCCTCTGCACTATACAAGACCGATATGAAGCAAAATTCCAGTTCTGTACGAAAGAGCAGACAGGAAAAAAGATAATGGAGATTCTGAGCAATGAAGAAACCAAAAGGATATGACGATATCCAGCCTGCAAAAGGACGGTTGAAAAAATACATGGTGTTTATTAACAACATCCCATATGGGGAAACTATGGCAGTATCTCCTGAGAAAGCAGCCAACAATATCCGTTGGCAGATCTACCGTGAAAGCTCTGGATGGTGGGATGTGCCCGCAGTAGAGGATTTTGACTGCGTAGAGGTATGACGAAAGAAGAAATCAAGCAATCATACAGCATGACAGACATATTAAACAGGTATGGACTAAGGCCAAACCGGGCAGGGTTCATCTGTTGCCCGTTCCATAAGGAAAAGACAGCCAGCCTGAAAATATATCCTGATAGTTTCTATTGTTTCGGGTGCGGCCTGAACGGCGATATCTTCACATTTGTTCAAAAAATGGAAGGAATATCCTTCGTGGATGCATTCAAAGAGCTGGGAGGGACGTTCCCGAAACAAGATAGAAATCAGTCATATGTTGACCGGATGCGCAGTGTGCGTGACAGGGCGATCCTGGCTGATCAGCGGCAGAAAGAAAAGTCAATAGACCTGTCTGAAAAGAAAAGACAGCTTCATATTGCTGCCATGTGGGCAGGGATGTACCGGGAAGGCATGAAAACATTTGAACCCTTTTCTGATAATTGGTGCTTCTGTGCTAATAATCTTGAGCCTGCCTTCTATCGTCTCGAAATGCTTATAGATGAAGTATGGAAGGAGGTGAAAAGGGAAATTGGACAGTGAGGACAATAAGAGCGAGGGATCGCTAGAGGTTGAAGAAATCAGGAAAGAGATTGATGAACTAAAAGCGATAATATCCAATCTGGATGCGGCTGAAATCATTGGGAACAAGGATATTTATGGACGCATATACTCTCCAAGCCGTGATCCGTTTGACCTGACAGAACTGGAAGTTGCCTTGTATAGCCGGGCAAAAGAACTAAAGGTTATTACTCCAGTCAAGAACTTATGCAAAGAAATGAAGGATGGCTGGAAAGATCAACAAAAAAAACTTAAAAAAACAAGTTTTCCGGCAACAGCTCAGAAGGCAGCTAACGTCACTCACTTCGCATCAGACTATGCCGGAAAGGAATATCCGATCATGGCATGTGGACAGTGGTTCGCCGGGGAAGGCGGGATCTTCACGTCCGATCCTTCTCAGCCTGTCCAGCAGATTGTATGTTATCACCCAATCATCCCGGTCAAAGTTCTTACCAATATGCAGACCGGGACGCAGCGCGTGACTGTTGCATACAAGAACAATGGATTGTGGCGGGAGATAACTGTTCCGCGAAGAATGATTGTCGCAAGCAAAAACATAATTGAGCTTGCAGATTACGGGGTAAACGTCACGTCAGAAACAGGGAAGAACCTGGTCAAATACCTGTCAGATGTCGAGAATCTCAATCTGGACATAATACAGCAACAACAGTCTACCACCAAAATGGGATGGCATGGAATGCAGAAATTTGTCCCATACGACAAAGACATCGTATTTGACGGAGAGGCGAATTTCCAGCAACTGTTTGGCAGTATTGATTCAAAAGGCTTTTTGAGCAAATGGATAGATTGTGCTAAGAGCCTTCGTGCCAGTGAGAACCTTGTTGCGCGGCTCGCTATTGCAGCTTCATTCGCCAGTGTTCTGATTGAACCGCTTGACGCATCTCCTTTTATTATTGATTTTCACGGAGAAACAGGAGGCGGAAAGACTGTTACGCTTATGCTTGCTGCGTCGATCTGGGCGGATCCGGATATTGGCGGTGGATTCATTACAAATCTTAAGTCTACAACCGTCAACCTTGAGGCCAGGAGCGATATGCTCAACAATCTGCCAGTGCTTTTGGATGACACAAGCCACGCAGACCGCCGGATCATGGAGAACTATGAATCAATAGTGTATGACCTTTGCTCCGGAATGGGAAAAGGCAGGTCAAACAAGAATCTTGGAACCGAACGTCAGCGGTCTTGGAAAAACACAATAATCAGCAATGGCGAAAAGCCTCTGTCTTATTATGTCAGCCAGGGCGGCGCAATCAACCGTCTGATAGAAATCGAATGCAATGATGACATCTTCGACAACCCGACAGAGATCGTCAGGATCGTGAAAAACAATTATGGAGCTGCTGGCAAAAGGTTTGTTGATTACATAAAGGAATCAATCAATCTTGAGTCCATAAAAGAGACCTGGAAGGAGTACGAAAAGCAGCTGGCAAATGACCAGAGCATGCAGAAACAAGTCGATGCAATGGCGGTTTTGCTTACTGCCGATGCATTAGCGACAGAAGCTGTTTTCAAAGACAGCAAAAACCTGAAGCCTGATGATGTGGCATTCTTGTTGACAAGAAAGGAAGATGTTTCAGACAACCAACGATGTTATCAGTATCTGCTGGACGTCTTGGGCGAGAGTCCGACACGGTTTGACGGCGAATCTCCGATTGATCAGTACGGATTCTATGATCTGGAGAGAAAGGATGTGGTCTTCTTTTATCCACATGCATTTGAAAAACTGCTTGAA
>CACZOS010000076.1 GCA_902782815.1 uncultured Lachnospiraceae bacterium
ACGGGGAAATGATCCCGGGAGATTCCCTTATCCTTGCCTGCGGGGGAAAATCTTATCCTTCCACCGGATCTGACGGGGAAGGATATGCCCTGGCCTCTTCCCTGGGCCACAAGATCAGGGAACCACAGCCGTCTCTGGTTCCTTTTGTTATGGAAGAAACCTGGTGCAGAGATCTCATGGGGCTTACCCTGAAAAATATTTCCATCCGGGTAAAGGACGGGAAGAAAACCGTTTACGAAGGTTTCGGAGAGTTTTTGTTCACCCATTTCGGCGTCAGTGGTCCTCTTGTACTGACCGCCAGCACCAGACTGGGCAGATATCAGAAGGCATTGAAGGAGGGAAGGCTCAGTCTGATTCTCGACCTTAAACCCTCCCTTACCGAAGAGCAGCTTGACAGACGCTTTCTCCGGGAATTCGATACCTTCCGGAACAAAAAGATTCCCAATGTGATGGACACCCTGCTGCCCGGAAAGATGACTCCGGTTTTCCTTGCCCGGGCGGAGATGAATCCGGAAAAACGGGTCAGGGATGTCAGCAAGGCAGAACGCCGCAGGATGGTTTCCCTCATGAAGAATCTCCCCATGCATATCCGGGGACTCAGAGGATTTGAGGAAGCCATCGTCACCAGGGGAGGAGTGGAGGTTAAGGAGGTAGATCCGGCCACCATGGCCTCCAGGATCGTGCCGGGAATCTACTTTGCCGGAGAGATGCTGGATGTGGATGCGGTCACCGGAGGATTCAATCTTCAGATTGCCTGGACCACAGGTTATACAGCGGGAAAATTTGCCTGATAAAGGGTCAAAATTAATGCTTTTCATTCTGGTTTATTTGTGATATTATGGCTGGGAACTGTGTTTTCACATGGTTTTCAGACAGGAAGAGCTTGTCGGAGAGGAGACAGAAGATGTACAGTATTGCGATTGACGGTCCCGCGGGGGCAGGAAAGTCTACCATAGCCAAAGAGATAGCGAAGAGGCTGGGTTTTATCTACGTGGATACCGGGGCAATGTACCGTGCCATGGGTCTCTGTTTCCTGAGAAAAGGCATTGACGGACATGACCGGGAGACCATTGCTGACCTTTGTCCGTCCATCCGGGTTGATCTTTCCTACGACGGGGAAGGCAGGCAGCAGGTGATTCTAAACGGGGAGAATGTCACCCCTTTTATCCGTCAGGAGGAAGTGGGGCAGATGGCCTCTGTCACTTCAGCCATACCCGAGGTTCGTGCCGCCCTTCTGGATCTTCAGCGCAATATGGCCCTGACTTCCGACATCATCATGGACGGAAGAGATATCGGTACCCACGTTCTGCCGGATGCCACCCTGAAGATCTATCTGACCGCTTCACCGGGTGTGAGAGCCAGACGTCGGTATGATGAGTTGTGTGAGAAAGGAATACCCTGTGATCTTAACCGGATCGAAGAGGATATCATAAAGAGGGATCAGCAGGACATGACCCGGGAGATCGCCCCCCTGAAGCAGGCCGAGGACGCCATTCTCCTTGATTCTTCGGATATGTCCATCCAGGAGGTGGTATCCGCCATCCTGGAGGAATTCGAAAAGATCCGCTGAATCCTTTGAAATCGGTCAGGATATCCGGTAAGACAGCGGAGTGATGAATATGGAAATCAATTTAGCAAAGACCGCGGGATTTTGTTTCGGGGTCCGCAGGGCTGTGGACCGCGTATATGAGGAAGCGGCCCGTGAAAATGTATTTACTTTCGGCCCCATAATCCACAATGAAGAGGTGGTTGCCGACCTGGAAAGACAGGGTGTTAAGGTCATCGAAGATGAGTCGGAATTCGCCGGAATCGGAGAAGGTACCGTCATCATCAGATCCCACGGGGTTCCCAGAAGGATCTATCAGGAGATCGAGGATGCCGGTCTGACTCTGGTTGATGCCACCTGTCCCTTTGTCCGCAAGATCCACCGGATCGTGGATGAAGAAACCGCCGCGGGAAGACACATGATCATCATCGGAAACAATCATCATCCCGAGGTGGAGGGGATCATGGGCTGGTGTCACAACCCCCCTCTTGTGGTGGAGGATCAGGCCCAGGCAGAGGCGGTTTCCCTGCCTCAGGGAAGCAGAATCTCCGTCGTTTCCCAGACTACATTTAATTATAAGAAATTCCAATATTTAGTTGAAATTCTCTCTAAAAAGGGTTATGATATAAATGTTTTCAACACGATATGCAACGCCACGGAGGAGCGCCAGAAGGAGGCCGCAGCCCTGGCCGCGCAGTCGGATGCCATGATCGTCATCGGCGGCAGGCACAGTTCGAATACACAAAAACTATATGAGATATGTAAAAAAGAATGTAGTAATACTTTTTATATACAAACCGTTCAAGATTTGAACAGGGAGGATTTTCGTAATATCGAGAAACTCGGTATTACTGCAGGGGC
>CACZOS010000077.1 GCA_902782815.1 uncultured Lachnospiraceae bacterium
GTCCGGTATTAAAATGCAGTATCTGTACCGGCGAACAGGTTGCCGGATTTCAGGATAAGAAAACCGGTAAATTCGAAGATGTCATGCTGGTGAGGAGCCCGGAAGAGATCGAGACCTTCCGCCGCATCTATGATATTACCGGAGAGATTAAGAAGATATATTAAAGTCCCCGCGGGAATTGCGGAGGAAAAAGGGTAAAGAGATTTTCTTTCACTTTACAAGACTGCCGCTGAAGAGATCATAGACCAGACTTTCCAGCCGGGATTCCGGCATGTCCATCCCTCTTAAAACATAAGTTCTGGCAATACCGGACAAGCCACCGGCGAAGAATTCGGCAATGAATGACCGGTAATCCTCGGGACATTCCGGTTCGAAACAGGAGGAGGACAGGAAAGAGTCATACAGGCACTCGTGCATGAGGTAAATGATATCATTCCGGACCAGAAGGGAAAGAAAATCTCTTTTTTCTATAATATAGGAAGAGTACTCCTGACAGAGATCCTTTAAATCCATTGTTTTTTTTCCGCAGCCTTCACCGGGGGTAAAATGATGTTTTTTCCCCAGTTCATAGAGGATGATATTCTCCTTTGACGCGAAAAGACTGTAGAAGGTCTGACGGGAGACACCGGCAGCCTTACATATGCTGCTGATGCTGATGGAAGAGTAGGAATTATGCTTGAGCAGGTTTACGAAGGCTTCGGCAATCTGTCTTTGTGAACTTAATGCGGTTTTATTACATCCTCTATACATGGTTTCTCCGAAATAAATAAAAATGTCCTTAAGGGATAATTTGTGCAATGAAAAATAAAACTTGACAAATGTCCAGTCAGAGAGTATTATCATTTTAATCATAGACAAGTGTCCAGGTTAAGTCAAGATTTTTTTCTGTTTCGACAGAAAAGACCGGTGACGCCAGTTGCTCTGAGCGTTGCCTTTATTTAAACCTTTGAATTAGCACTCTATAAGCAAGAGTGCTGACAGAATGGAGGAGATCATGATAGTTGTACCTGTTTATAAGAAGCTTGTGACACCTTACTCAGATATATACTTTCCCGCGGAAGAACTGAAGACCCAGGCAGGGAAGAAACCGGAGCTGGGAGAGAAAGTGGTAGTTCTTTATCTCCGGGAAAACATAACAAGAGATGACTGGGAGGAGGACAGTTTCTATCCCATCGGCGTAACCGGCGTGATCAAAGAAATCAGCCAATATGGTTATGTCTGCCTGAAGACCATGAACCGGGTAAACCTGGATATAGTGGGGATCAATCCTGACCGTACAGTCAGTCTTACCCTGTCCCGGCATATGGATGTTCAGGATCTGGATGAAATGCTTGCCTTCCAGAAACTTCAGGCCCTGCAGGAGAGAGCCATTGACGTCTCTTCCCGTTTCAAAATGGGGGACTGGTACGGGGAATTTATCAAATCCGCAGATTCCGTGGGAACCATTGCAGGGGTATTGTCCCCATTTATCCGTAACCTGACCAATGAGGACATCTATGCCATCGTGGAGGAAGACAGCACGGCAAAACGCACGGAAATGCTGGAACAGATCCTTTATGAATTCCTGGAGGTGGCCAAGGTTACCGGGGACGCCAATGCCTCCCAGCAAAAAGAGTATCAGGATATGTACAGGGAGTCTGCCATCAGGAAACAGATGGAGTACCTTCAGAAGGAACTGGATGATATGCACCCGGAAAATGTTTCGGACCTGCAGAAGTTTGAGAAGAAGATCCAGGAATCCGGCATGAATGAGACGGCCAGAACCGAAGCCATGAAGGTTTTGAACCGGCTTAAGCAGGAAGGCCATCAGAGCCCGGAAACCGGACTGCTCTACGATTATCTGGATTTTATTACCGGTATTTCCTGGAAGAAGGAAGAACCGCATATTATTCCTCTGGCCAAAGCAAGAGAGGTCCTGGATGAAGACCATTACGGTCTGAAAAAGGTCAAGGAGAGGATCATCCAGCAGATTGCCGTGATGAATCTGAAGAAGGAACAGCAGGGGTCTATCCTCCTCTTTGTGGGTGCGCCGGGTACCGGAAAGACCTCTATCGGGAAAAGTATAGCTGCAGCTCTTGAGCGGGAGTATGTCAGGGTCAGCCTGGGAGGGGTCCGGGATGAGGCAGATATCCGTGGACATCGCAGGACCTATATCGGAGCCATGCCCGGAAGGATTATGGATGGTATCTCAAAGAGCGGGGTATCGAACCCGGTAATGGTTCTGGACGAGGTGGACAAACTGTCCATGTCCTACAACGGTGATCCCGCCAGTGCCCTTCTGGAGGTACTGGATCCCGAGCAGAATAATACCTTTACCGACCATTACATGAATGTGCCTTACGATCTTTCCGATGTCATGTTCATCTGCACGGCAAACACCACGGACACCATACCTGAACCTCTGCTCAACCGTATGGAAGTGATTCATTTCACCGGATACAGTCCTCTGGAAAAGATTCAGATCGCATCCAGACACCTTCTCCCCAGATCTATGGAAGCCATGGGAATACCGGAAGGCAGGCTGGAACTGGAAGAAGGGACCATGGAAAAGATCATCTCTGACTTCACCAGGGAGGCCGGTGTAAGGGGATTAAGAAAAATGATCGATACACTCTGCCGGCGGGCTGCCGTATCCATAGCGGAAGAGGAGGATAAGGTTTTCCGGATCAGCCCGGATATGCTGAGGGATGTTCTGGATATTCGCCCCGTAACCCATGGCAGGATTCTGAACAAACAGAAACCCGGAGTGGTCACCGGTCTTGCATGGACCCAGGTGGGTGGAGAGATCCTCTATATCGAAACCCTGTTCACCAAAGGAAAGGGGCAGGTGATCATCACCGGACAGCTGGGGGATGTGATGAAAGAGTCAGCCCAGATTGCCATCAGCCTTGTTAAATCCATGTTTCCGGAAAAAGCGGATATGTTTGCCGAAAATGATCTGCATATCCATGTGCCTGAAGGTGCTGTTCCCAAGGACGGTCCGTCAGCAGGAATCACCCTGACTACAGCCCTGGCATCACTGGTAAGCGGCAGGCCGGTGGATCCGGTCATTGCCATGACCGGAGAAGTGTCCTTAAGGGGTGCGGTAACTCCCATTGGAGGTCTTCCGGAAAAACTCATGGCTGCCCAGAGAGCCGGAATCAAAAAAGTATTTATCCCCGGCCAGAATCTGGATGATTTGAAAGAGGTGGCCGAAGAAGTAAAAGACCAGCTTGAGATCATCCCCCTGGACCGGGTGGAGGAGGTATTGCTCCGGACCGGAATAGTGGGTAAGGAAAGCCGGGAAATCATAGTATGAACAGAAAAACTCCATGGAGCCGGACCGGCTCCATGGAGTTTTGTCTATGATCCATACGGGATCAGATGATTCCCACATATTTATAATCTTTGTCTTCAATAGCTTTTTTCATGTCTGCTTCCGCAACATATTTGCTCATATTGACCACTGCGGTACCATCCTCGTGGGATACCACGGCACTCTCGATACCTTCAATATTTTCCAGGGCTTTTTTGACTGCTCCGGAACAATGTCCGCAGGACATTCCTTCGATCTTTAATGTGATTGTCATTAATTCTTCCTCCTTTTTATTCTCTATATCGGTGAGGGTATTTTCCTCATTTTCTACTGCAGGCAGGGCTCTGTGTCTCAAAGGTCTGTCGTGGGAAGCGTCATGAATATTAAACAGATTCAGACGCAGGGCATTCATGCAGACCGAAAAACTGGACAGAGACATGGCCGCCGCAGCCCACATGGGGCTGATCTTCAAACTGCTGATCACACCGGCGGCGATGGGGATCAGGATTATATTGTAGGCAAAAGCCCAGAAAAGATTTTCATGGATATTCCGTAAAGTTGCCCGGCTCAGTCGGACAGCGGCAGACACATCGGTAAGTCTGGAATTCATCAGGACAACGTCCGCTGAGTCGATGGCCACATCTGTACCGGCTCCGATGGCAATTCCCGTATCTGCCCTGGTGAGGGCAGGGGCATCGTTGATTCCGTCACCCACCATGGCAACCTTTCCACGGGTCTGCAGCCGGCGGATCACACTTTCTTTTCCATCCGGAA
>CACZOS010000078.1 GCA_902782815.1 uncultured Lachnospiraceae bacterium
CAACAGCAGCCTTCTGGGGATTGACGGGACAGTGGAACTCATCAGGCAGGCCATAGCCCTTAAAGAGTCAGATGCGGAATTAACTGAAGAATGATAGACCGAAGGATCGGGCTGCCAGTATTTAATGGCAGCCTTTACTTTTCTGGTATTATAGTCCGGCATATGTTATAATCATAAGTCGAGTATATATCATACGGAGGATTTCTATGGTTAACGAAATACGCAGATTCAGAAAGGTTCTTGTGGCAAATCGCGGAGAGATCGCCATACGTATTTTTCAGTCCTTAAGTGAATTGGGAATCGGTTCCATCGGTGTTTATTCCAAGGAAGACCGCTTTGCCCTATTCCGGTCAAGAGCAGACGAAGCTTACCCTTTGAGACCGGATAAAGGACCGGTAGATGCCTATCTGGATATACCGGAGATCATCCGTATAGCCAAAGAGAAGAAAGCGGATGCCATCCATCCGGGCTACGGTTTTCTGTCCGAGAATCCGGATTTTGCCGATGCATGCGAAAAGAACGGAATTGTTTTTATCGGACCCGGTGCGGATGCCATGAATATCATGGGTGACAAGATCTCGGCCAGACAAGCGGCAGCAGAGAGCAGTGTGTCTATTCTGCCCGGCTGCGATCATGCCCTTTCCGGCGCGGCGGAGGCAGAAAAGGTGGCGGATGAGATCGGATATCCCGTCATTCTCAAGGCCTCCAACGGAGGCGGAGGAAGGGGAATGCACGTGGTGGAAAGCCCTGAGGATATGGAAGAGGCTTTTGAAAAAGCCAGCAACGAATCAAAGAGAGCTTTCGGTGAATCCAAGCTCTTTCTTGAAAAATACCTGATCCGTCCGAAACATATCGAGGTGCAGATCCTGGGAGACAACTACGGAAATATTGTCCACCTCTATGACCGGGACTGTTCGGTCCAGCGCAGGAATCAGAAGATCATCGAGTATGCGCCGGCATGGTCTGTTCCGGAGGAGGTCAGAAAAAAAATCCTTGACTCCGCGAAGAGACTGGCCAGAAGGGTGGGCTACAGCAATGCCGGTACCATGGAGTTCCTTCTGGATCAGGATAACAAGGCCTATTTTATCGAGATGAATCCCCGTGTCCAGGTGGAGCATACGGTGACGGAGATGATCACCGGGATCGATATTGTCACCAGCCAGATCCTGATCGCCCAGGGCTATCCATTAAACAGCAAAACCATACATATCTATTCACAGAATCAGGTCAGATGCGACGGCTATGCCATCCAGGCAAGGGTGACCACCGAGGACCCCTCCAACCATTTTCTGCCCGATTACGGGAAGATTGACATTTACCGGTCAGGTTCGGGGTCGGGAATCCGGCATGATGACGGCAACGCCTACACCGGAGCAGTCATCACTCCCTACTATGATTCCCTGCTGGTCAAGACGATCAGTCATTCCGGAAGTTTCGATAATTCGGTGAGAAAACTGATCCGTGCCCTGAAGGAATTCCGGATCCACGGAGTCAGGACCAATATCTCTTTCCTGATCAATGTGCTGAACCATCCCATCTTTACCAGGGGAGAATGTTATACCACATTTATCGACGATACCAAAGAACTCTTTGAGCTGAGGCACGGTCCCGACCGTACTACCAAAATCCTGGAATTTCTGGCCAACAAAATGGTCAATGTCAACTATGGGGAGAAACCCTTCCTGGAGGACAGGATCGTCCCCAAGATTGATGATTCGGCGCATGTTGTTGGGATGCGGGATGAGTGGAAAAGACTCGGCACCGATGAATTCATAAGAAGGATAAGGAAGAGCCGGAAACTTTATATCACCGATACCACCATGAGGGACGGACAGCAGTCTCTTCTGGCCACCAGAATGAGGACCAAAGAACTGGCCGGAGCTGCCAGGGCGGTGAACCTCTATCTGAAGGATGCATTTTCCATTGAAGCCTGGGGAGGAGCAACCTATGATACCGCTTACCGCTACCTCAAAGAATCCCCCTGGAAACGGCTTGATCTGCTGAGAGAGAGGATGCCCAACGTGATGATTCAGATGCTGCTGCGGGGATCAAATGTGGTGGGTTATAATTCTTATCCTGATAATGTGGTGGAGAAATTTATCAAGGTTTCTTCTGACCGGGGTATTGATATTTACCGGATCTTCGACAGTCAGAACTGGATTGAAAATATGAAACTGCCCATTGAACAGGTGCTGAAGAACGGAAAACTTGCCGAGGGAACTCTTTGCTACAGCGGAGATATCCTTAATCCCAGGGAAAAGAAATACACCCTGGAATATTACCTTAAGATGGCCAGGGAACTGGAAGCCGAGGGATGCCAGCTGATCTGCGTGAAGGACCCTGCCGGCCTGCTCCGCCCCTACGCGGCCAAGGAGCTGATCACTGCCCTGAGGGAGGAGGTTTCGGCCCCCATCCATCTCCATACCCACGACATCACCGGAAACGGGATAGCCACCTATCTGATGGCTGCAGAAGCGGGTGTGGATATCGTGGACTGTGCCATCGGTTCCATGAGTTCCATTCTCAGCCAGCCCTCCTTCAATGCCATGGCTGAAACCCTGCGCGGCACCGACAGGGATCCCGGGATCGACCGGGAAGGGCTGGATGTCCTTGACCGTTATTATGCCCATGAACGCAGGGTCTATCAGGTTTATGAAACCGGTATGAAGGCGCCGAATATCGATCTCTATCATAATGAGATACCCGGAGGACAGTATTCCAGCCTGAAAGAACAGGCAGCCTCCATGGGACTTTCGGACCGGATGCCTGAGATCTGCCATCTGTATAAGGAGGCGGATGATATCCTGGGTCACATCATCAAAGTGACCCCCACATCAAAGGTCTGCGGCGATCTGGCAATATTCATGTTAAGAAACGCACTTACCAGGGAGAATATCTATGAGAAAGGCAGAAATCTTTCCTACCCCGAATCGGTGGTCCGCTATATGAGAGGTATGCTGGGACAGCCGGAAGGCGGTTTTCCCGAACGTTTTCAGGAGATGGTGCTGCAGGGGCAGCCTGTCATTACCGTAAGGCCGGGTTCCCTTCTTCCGCCTGCCGATTTTGAAGGGATAGCCCGTCATCTGAAGAAAAACTATTATATGGAAACCATGGAACAGGAGGAGGTCATGGAGCAGAAAGTCTTAAGCTATGCCCTCTATCCCAGGGTATATGAGGATTACTGCCAGCATTTCCAGGCCTACCATGATGTTTCAAAACTGGAGAGCCATGTCTATTTCTACGGCCTGAGGCCGGGGGAAGAGACCACCCTTCAGATTGAAGAAGGGGAGGATACCCTGATCAAATTCATCAGCGTTTCCGAACCGGACGAAAAGGGCGTCAGATCCCTGCAGTTTGAGGTCAACGGCTTCTACCGTGAGATACTCATTACGGATAAGCATTATGAGGTCAAGGCGGACAACCGGATAAAGACCGACAAGAAGAATCCCAGACATCTTGGCGCTTCCATCCCGGGAAGAATCTGCGACATTGCCGTAAGAGAAGGAGACCGGGTGGAGAAAGGCCAGTCCCTTATGATTATTGAGGCCATGAAGATGGAGACCATGATCCGGTCTCATGTCTCGGGATCTGTGGACAAGATTTACGTCAGTGACGGAGAGGAAGTGAGCCAGGACCAGCTTCTGATCTCCTTCATCCTTGATGACAAGGAGATGGAGGAAATGAAACATCCCGCACTTCCCGAGATGGACCTCTCGCTGCTGGATAAGAATGAACTTATCCCGGTGGCTATAAAGGAGGACCGGGGATAAAACTTCTTTTATGGAAAAGAGGTTTAAATAAAGAAAAACTAAGTTAACGGAGGTAACCTGCATTGGAAAATGTATGGAAAAGATATACGGAGAAAGACAGAGTAAACATTCATGAACTGGGGGAGAGATATAAAGATTTCCTAAGTCGGGCAAAGACGGAGAGGGAATGTGTATCCCACTTTATCCGTGAGGCGGAAAAAAAGGGTTATCGCAATATTCTCGACCTTATGGACAGCGGCTATACCCTCAGGCCCGGAGATAAGCTTTATGCAAACGGTATGGGGAAGACAGTCGTTTTCTTCCATATCGGCCGGAGGCCTCTTGAGGAAGGCATGAATATGCTCTGCGCTCATATCGATTCCCCCCGTATGGATATCAAACAGGTACCCCTCTATGAGGACTCGGACCTTGCTTATCTGGATACCCATTATTACGGCGGAATCAAAAAATATCAATGGGTGACCATCCCTCTTGCCCTGCACGGTGTGGTGGCAAAAAAGGACGGACAGGTCATCAGCGTAAATATCGGCGAGGAAGAGGATGATCCTGTTCTCTATATTTCTGATCTCCTGATCCACCTGTCACGGGAACAGTTGGAGAAAAAAGCTTCCCTGGTGATCGAAGGGGAACAGCTTGACCTTCTGGTGGGAAGCATACCTCTTGCAGAAGAAGAGAAGGACGGGGTCAAGGCGAATATCCTGAATATCCTGAAAAAGAAATATCAGATCGAGGAAGAGGATTTCCTTTCGGCGGAGATCGAAGTGGTCCCGGCCGGAAAAGCCAGGGACTGTGGTCTTGACCGGAGTATGATCGCTGCTTACGGTCATGATGACCGGAGTTGTGCCTATCCTTCCTTCGAGGCGATGATGGATACCCCGGAGGTTCCCGACAGGACAACCTGCTGTCTCATGGTGGATAAGGAAGAGATCGGCAGCGTGGGTGCCACCGGTATGGAATCCCGCTTCTTTGAAAATGCTCTGGCGGAAATCCTTGCCTTTACCGGCCGGGAATCCGACCTGGCCTTGAGAAGATGTCTGTCCCGCAGCCGAATGCTTTCCACAGATGTGAGTGCTGCCTATGATCCGGCTTTTTCACGGGTATTTGAAAAGAAGAATACCGCATTTTTCGGTAAGGGACTGGTGATCAACAAGTATACAGGCAGCGGCGGAAAATTCAGGTGCAATGACGCCAATGCGGAATATCTGGCAAAAATACGCCGGATCTTCGACGAAAATGATGTGGCTTTCCAGACCTCCGAAGTCGGAAAAGTGGATCAGGGAGGAGCAGGTACCATCGCCTATTTCGCTTCTCTTTACGGTATGGATGTGGTGGATTGCGGCTTGGCCGTTCTGAGCATGCATTCCCCCATGGAAGTGATCAGCAAGGCCGACCTTTATGAGGCGAGAAAAGGCTATATTGCCTTCCTTAAGGGTGCCTGATAATACATATATATGCAGAAAGGATAAAAGATGGCTGATAAAATAATGCTCCTGGACGGGCACAGTCTGATGAACAGAGCTTATTACGGACTGCCCGCCTTAAGTAACTCCGCAGGACAGTACACCAATGCGGTCCTGGGTTTTCTGAACATCATGCTTCGATATGTGGAGGAAGATAGGCCCAGCCATCTGCTGGTGGCTTTTGACCGGAAGGAACCCACCTTCCGCCATCTTAAGTATAAAGATTACAAGGGAACCAGAAAACCTATGCCTCAGGAGCTGCGGGAACAGATCCCCCGTATGAAGGAAGTGCTGGAGGCCATGGAGATCCCCGTGGTCACCCAGGCGGGGATAGAGGCGGATGATATTCTGGGAACCATAGGCCATGATGCCGAAAAAGCCGGCTATGAGGTGGTGATCGTATCCGGTGACCGGGACCTTCTCCAGCTGGCCACCGATAAGGTGATGATCAGGATCCCCAAAACAAAAGGGGGGAAGACCGTCACAGAGAACTATCATAAAGATGACTTTTACAAATTGTACGGCATCACTCCCGAGGAATTTGTGGATATGAAGGGTCTTATGGGTGATTCCTCCGATAATATCCCGGGAGTACCGGGAATCGGAGAGAAGACTGCGGCGAAGATCATCGGGGAATATCATTCCATCGAGAATGCCTATGAGCATATCGATCAGATCAAGCCGGCAAAAGCCCGGAATAACCTGAAAGAATATTACAGTCAGGCTCTTCTCAGCAAGGATCTTGCTGCCATCCGGACCGACTGTCAGCTGGATTATGTCTTTGCCGACGCAAAGCTGGGAAATATTTTTAATCCCCGTGCCTATGAACTGTTTAAACAGCTGGAGCTGAACAGCCTGTTAAAGTACTTTGACCGGGAAGATCTGGACAATGAATCCCCGGACATCAGGCAGGTAAGAGATTCCGCCGCGGCTGACCGGATCAGGGAAGAGGTTATTTCTTCACAGAGAGCCGGTCTGGCAGTTATCCGGGATCACAGGGCAAAAGAACTGACCCCTGAATTTTACGGTCTCTCCCTGACCTTCTCCGAAGGAACATTCCTGCTTCTTACCGGGGACGAACTGACGGAAGGAGATCTCAGGGAATTTGTGATGGGGCTTCTTGATCAAGGAGTTCATCTAGACCTTCTCGACTACAAGGCCTGCCTCCATTTTGAGGAAGGGATGGACAGGTATAAAGACCGGATCGATGATGTGGGCATCGGTGCTTATCTGCTTAATCCCCTGCTGTCTGATTACGATTACGATGTGATTGCCAGGGACTATCTGGAACAGACTCTTCCTTCAAGAAAGGAATTGCTGGAAAAAATCCCCCTTGGCCAGGCGGTCCGGGAAGGAAAGGAGGGAGGGCTTAAAGCTGCGGCCTGGCTTTCCTCCGTACCTTATCAGGCCTCCGGGATCATCCGGGATAAACTGAAGGAAGAGTCCATGGACAAGCTCTATCTTGAGATAGAAATACCCCTGGTCTATTCTCTTTATTCCATGGAGAAATACGGGATCACCGTAAAGAGAGAAGCACTGAAAGAGTATGGCAGTCAGCTGGAAGGACAGATCAGTCTGCTTGAGGAGAATATCTATGCCCGGGCCGGCCATGAATTCAATCTCAACTCTCCCAAGCAGCTGGGGGTGGTTCTTTTCGAAGAGATGAAGATGCCCTTTGCCAAAAAAACCAAGACAGGCTATTCCACCAACGCGGAAATCCTTGAAAAACTGGCGCCGGATTATCCTGTGGTAAAGGACATCCTGAACTACCGGCAGCTGTCCAAGCTGAAGTCCACCTACGCTGACGGGCTGGCAGCCTTCATACGGAAAGACGGAAAGATCCACGGTATCTTCCACCAGAAGGTGACCGCCACAGGAAGGCTTTCAAGCTCCGATCCCAATCTTCAGAACATTCCCATCCGTATGCCCCAGGGACGTGCCATCCGCAAGGTCTTTGTTCCCGAGAAGGGAAGAGTTTTTGTCAGTGCGGATTATTCCCAGATCGAGCTGAGGATCCTGGCCCATATGGCTCAGGATGACCAGCTGATCCGTGCTTATCAGGAAGACCGGGACATTCATACCACCACAGCTTCACAGGTTTTCGGCATTCCCATGGAAGAGGTTACTCCCGAACTCAGAAGAAATGCCAAGGCAGTTAATTTCGGCATCGTCTACGGAATCAGCGCTTTCGGCCTGAGCCAGGACCTGAATATAA
>CACZOS010000079.1 GCA_902782815.1 uncultured Lachnospiraceae bacterium
CTGGCAAACGAATCCAGATCTATATAATCGTTCCACTTTTCGGTGGGCAATGAGCTCATGAATTCATGCAGATATGCTTCCAGGCGGGTATATTTGGCTGCCGATGACTTGCTTGGCGCAGCGATTTCAGCGTAAATACTGTCATCCAACTTTAATGCGGTTTCGGGATTATCAAGTTTTGTAACATAATTATTCAGACAAATTGTAATATATTCATCCTTCTTTTCTTTAAACTTATATGCCGCATTCTCTTTTTTCTCGCAAAGTAAATACAGACCCACATACTCGCCATTTATAAACAGATCGACAAATTCGTTTTCAGGAACCCAGCCCGGATGCGGGCTGGTACGATCTGCAAAATCATATATCAGCTTATTGCGTAAATTAGTATCGTCATTGGCATTTGCTATCAATGACCACTCCTTGGCTTCATCCATTTCCAGAAGGGATGCCGGATCATTTAAATATAGGTTATAAGGCTTTTTATCATAGTTCCAGGAGGAGTTTCCCCGGCCCCTGATATGATTATATCCCTCAAAATCAATGTCCCCGTTTACGGTGTAGAGGGTGGTTATCGCCCGTTCCCTGTAGCTTTTATCTTCGTTTAGCCGTTCCATACTCCCGGAAAAGGTATCGATAAACATGGTCGCGACATTGGCAGAGCGAACAAATTGCAGGATTTTTGGTGCAAAACCATCACCGGTCAATTCATAATCCGTATCCAGTGAAAAGCTGCCGCAGTTCAATCCCTGGGTTAATTTAACCCCACCTAACCGGCAATTTCGGGATACATGCAATTGGACTTCTGTCCTGCTCAGATCCGCATAGGAAGGCAGGAAAACAAAGCACCTTTCATCATCCTGATTCCAGCACAGGATCTCTTCAGATGCGCCGGAGCTATCGTCTGAAAACACACGAAAAGAAAGAAAAGAGATTGTATTTTTTTCCGGTGCTGACTTTCGTTGAATATACAGACAAAATACAAGAACCAACGCCAACCCTGCGGTCAAAAAAATCAGCCATCCTTGTTTTTTCATTAATCGCGCCCTCGTAAAAACAGTTTTCTCCATGGATCAATGGTAAAATTTGTTTTTGATTATAGGTAAATTCTTCCATTGTGTCAACTTAAACCCGGGTGAGTTTCACAACTGTTTCCACATGCACCGTCCCGGGAAACATGTCAACCAGACAGCAGCGTTCCACCCGGTAGCCCTCCTCCCTGAGGATCAGGAGATCTCTGACCAGGCTGGTGGGCTTGCAGCTGACATAAACCATCCGGTCCACGCCATACCTGATGATCTTCTTTAAGGCTTTGGGGTTGATCCCGTCACGGGGCGGATCCAGGATGATGAAATCCGGTTTTTCCTCCAGATCGTCCAGCACTTTAAGAACATCTCCGGCGATAAACCGGCAGTTGGACAGGCCATTCAGTCCGGCGTTGATCCTGGCTGCCTCCACCGCTTCCTCCACGATCTCGACCCCCACCACCCTGCCTGCCACAGGGGCGATGATCTGGGCGATGGTACCTGTACCGGAATAGAGGTCATAGACCAGTTTGTCCCTGGTCTCCCCCACAAATTCCCTTACACAGCCGTAAAGTACCTCCGCTCCTCTGGTGTTGGTCTGGAAAAAGGAGTAGGGAGATATCCTGAATTTCATCTCCCAAAGATATTCGTAAAAATAATCTCTGCCGTAAAGGAGCCTGGATTCATCACTGCGGACGATATCCGCCACACTGTCGTTAATGGTGTGAATTATTCCGGTAATCTCTCCTTCCAGAGTCAGTCCTTTAAGGAGAAGATCTGTGAAGGAACCCTCATCCAGGGTGCCCTGGGAGGAGGTGACCAGATTTACCAGGATATCCCCCGTCTTTGCCGACCTGCGCAGAACAAGATGACGGAGATATCCCTCATGTCTCATCCGATGGTAAAAGGGGGTGTTCCTCTCCCGGAAATAAGTCCGTACCGCCCTAAGGATACGGTTAAAATCCTCATGAACTATGCGGCAGTCGGTCAGCGGAACAATATCATAAAAACTGTCTCTTTTGTGCATACCCAGAGAGAGAGGACCATCCTTTATCTCATCACCGAAGGTGAATTCCATCTTGTTTCGGTAGCCTTCCCGGTCAGGGCTTCCCCATATCTTTTCGGGAGAAATATCCAGGCCTGCCCGGGAAAACAGGCACTCAACCTGTCTTTTTTTCAGGGAGAGCTGCTCATCATAAGGAAGATTCTGATAATTGCACCCTCCGCAGAACCCGAAATGGATACAGGACGCCTCCTCCTTTTCCAAGGGGGATTTTTCCTTTACCTCCAGAAGTCTGCCCTCGATCTTTCCCCGTTTCTTTTTGGAAAGAACATACCGGACTTTCTGTCCTTCCAGGGCATTTTTGACCGTGACAGTCTGTCCATCCGCTTCCAGGATCCCCTTGTTCGGGAAATCAGTCCGCAGAACCTTCCCTTCCATAATATCGCCCTTTTTCATCGCTTCCTCCTACAGAATCTCCCGGATAAGACGCAGCGCTTTCCCCCGGTGGCTGAGTTTATTTTTCTCCTCAGGGGACATCTGGGCGGTGGTCATTTTCCTTTCCGGATAATAAAAGATGGGGTCATAGCCAAACCCGTTCTCCCCGGCAGGTTCATGAGCGATCCTTCCCTCGATAGTTCCCCTTCTGGTCTCCACCCTCCCGTCGGGAAATGCCGCTGCAACCACACAGACGAACCTGGCAGTCCTTTTCTCGTCAGGTACACCGTCAAGACGGTCGATCAGAATCTGGTTTTTTATGCGGTAGGAAGTATTCTCTCCCATATATCGGGCGGACATTACCCCCGGTTCCTTGTTAAGATAATCGATCTCCAGCCCGGAATCATCGGCAAGGACGATTTCCCCGCAGGCCCTCATAACTGCCGTAGCTTTAATGACGGCATTCTCCTCAAATGTCTCCCCGTCCTCCACGATATCGATATCTATTCCTGCCTCCTTCAGAGAGAGGATCTCGTAATCCAGGTCTTTCAGGATCTCCCTGATTTCTCTCATCTTTCCCTCATTGCCGGTGGCAAATATAATTCTTTTCTTCATCTTACTCCATCCCTTCTGTCTGAATATTTTCCGTCTTTTTCCTCCTGGGAGGTTTGGGTCCGGGAAACTGATAGAAATAGGTCTTCATCATACCGTTATAGATTTTCCGGTTCTTTGCGGCTTTTTTTCCTATATATTTTTCCGCGTCTTCATAGGCGGTGATCACATATTCACTCCAGCCGTCCAGACGGGAAAAAGCCTCCCCCATCTCCCGATAAAGGATGGGAAGATCTTCTTTATCTTCCAGTCTCTCCCCATAGGGAGGATTGGTGATGATAAAGCCATATTTTTTAGGATGCCTGAGCTGATGGATGGCCCTCTGCTGAAAATGGATCATCCGGTCCACCCCTGCCCGTCTGGCATTCTCTCTTGCTGCCTTCACGATCTTAGGATCAATATCATAACCCTGGATATCCATTTCCACATCCCTGATGATACCGGACTCCGCCTCCTCCAGGGCATCCGCCCAGCTTTCGGAACCGAGGATATTTCCCCATTCCTGTCCCTGAAACTTCCTGTACATGCCCGGAGCGATGTTCGCTCCCATCATGGCCGCTTCGATGGGAAATGTTCCGCTGCCGCAGAAGGGATCCACCAGGATCCGGTTCCGGTTCCAGGGGGTAAGCCTGATCAGGCCGGCAGCCAGGGTCTCTTCGATGGGGGCCTTGCTCACCATCTTCCGGTATCCCCTTTTATGAAGGCTCTCCCCGGAGCTGTCCAGGCCCACGGTGACAAGATCTTTATAAATGGATATCCTGACAGGATAGTCTGCTCCATCCTCCTTAAACCAGTCAAGGTGATAATGATCCTTCATCCTTTCCACCATGGCCTTTTTACAGATGGACTGTATGTCGGAAGGGCTGAAAAGCCTGCTTTTTACGGATGTGGCCTTGGTGACCCAGAACCTGGCGTCTTTAGGAAGGTAATCTTCCCAGGGAATCTGCTTTATCCCCTGAAACAAATCTTCAAAGGTGACCGCCTGGAATTCACCCACCTTAAGAAGGATACGTTGGGCACTCCTTAAAAAGATATTGGCTCTGGCCATGGCTGACATCTCCCCGGAAAAGGTAACTTTCCCGTCTTCCACTTTCAGAATCTCATATCCCAGGTCTGTGATCTCTCTTTTACACACCGCCTCCAGGCCGAAATGGCATGGGGCAATAAATTCATAACGATTTCTCATTTTTTCCGGTCTCCTGTCAGATCAAATTTCATTTCAGTTAAATTTTACTTTTTCCCCTTTGCTGTGTCAATGAAAATGAACTTCCCTATAAAGCAGGAAAGGGAAGCAGACCCTGCTTGTCCGCTTCCCTGCCTAAGCTGTCTATAACGTTTTGATTCTTCTCCGGTTTGCCTGAAGGTCTGCGCCGGATGCCAGATTATCGTGCAATGATCTTCTTGAACTTTTTCTTACCCCTCTTCAGGACACGGCCTTCTCCGGTAAAATCACCCAGAGTGTAAGCTGCCTTGGGATCGGTCACTTTCTCTCCGTCCAGGGTAATGCCTCCCTGAGTCACGTTTCTCCTGGCCTCGGATCTGGTGGGGGCAAGCTCTGCCTTGACTAAAAGTCCCAGGATATCGATGGTACCGTCCCGTAGATCAGCTTCCGTGATCTCTGTTTCCGGCATATCCGATGCGGATCCCTGGCTGAACAG
>CACZOS010000080.1 GCA_902782815.1 uncultured Lachnospiraceae bacterium
GGGAAGATGGAAAGCTGAATCTCAGTATCCGGGAGAAAGCACACCTGCAGATGGATATCGATTCAGCCTTCATTATGGAGAAGCTGGAATTGAACGGAGGATCTCTGCCCTATCATGATAAATCTTCACCCGCTGATATCAAATCATTCTTCGGAATGAGCAAAAACGAGTTTAAACGGGCCATAGGCCGTTTATACAAAATGAGAAAGATTCAGATCATGCCGGAGGGAATCCGGAAGATAACCCGGGAAGATAATCAGGAGGACAGAGGATGAAAACTTACCGTCCCGACAGTTTGAATCAGGTTTGGCTGGGTTTTGTACTCATCCATATCGTGGGGTCTACGGTTCTTGTGACGGCCATGGGGTATTCCATGGGGATAATCCTTATAAACAGCTTACTGTGGGGATATATTGCCTATGAAAACCGTAAAGAGAAGGCAGGGATATTTCTTTCGGCCCTGGGATGGTCCTTAAGTCTGTTCCTGCTCTCCCGGATGCCATTTGCCTACCGGACTGCCTTTATGATGAATATGGTTCTTTTCTGCTTTCTGCTGTTTATCTATTTCGGTAAGATCAGATGGATCAGGCAAAGGACCTGTATAGGGATGATCGGAGGAAGGGATGTCTTGTATATCTTTGCCTTTACGATCCTCTTCCTGGTCATGGCCGAGTTCATCAATGCGGTTTCCATGCTGGTTTTTCATAACTATGTGGCAGATTCTCTGGCATCTATCCGTCAGAATCTCTGGGCGGGAATTCTTGTCTTTGCCGCTGCACCGGCAGCCGTGGAGGAGATCCTTTTCCGGGGATATCTGTTTGAGAGGCTGGGAAACGGATGGAAGGCGGTTTTAATCTCCTCCCTGCTTTTTGCCCTGGGACATATGAATTTCAATCAGATGTGCTACGCCTTTACCATGGGTTTTCTGTTTGCGGCAGTGTTCCGTTTTACGGGAAATCTCAGCTATACCATGGTCATTCATTTTTTATTCAACCTGTATTCCGTCATGATGTCTGCCTTCGCGGAAAGTACTTTTGCAGGATGGATTTCTGATATTCATATTTTTGAATATCATCCTTTTTATGCTACTTTCCAGGGAGTCAGCGGATCGGCCTTCGGCGTAGCCTTGGCTGTGGGCTGCTTTTTCTTCCTTCTTGCCCTGTGTATGACCCTCCTCCTCCTGTTCCGTCTGAGGAAGAAAAAGGGAAAAGAAGCAGAAAAAACAGGAATCGAACCGGATTGGAGGCCGGGAATATCTTTTTTCGCCGGTGCTGCTTTATGCCTGATCATCGCCATAACGCAGGAAATCCTGTGACATGTGTCACAGGATTTCTTCGTTATGGTCTGTGTTTAGTGATACGCCTGTATTCATTTGGTGTCATGTAAGTGTGCTTCTTAAAGGACTGTGAAAAGTATGACTGGGAGGAAAAACCTATCCTTTTCGCAATCTCGGCAATGGAATAATCCGTTGTTTCCAGCAGCAGCTTGCTCTCATCGATCTTCTTTTCATTCAGATAGTTGATGGGTGAATAGCCATAGTTATTGGTAAAGGAATGAACCATGTAATATTTGTTCATGTTGCTGATCTCCGCGAGGAGGTCCAGAGTTATATTTTCCCGGTAATGCTTATCGATGTAATCCCGGATGATCTCACAATCCCTGTTGGCCTTCTCCTTGACGGTTATCCTGTAGCTGAGCCCATAGATCCGGTTAAGCTGGATAAAGAGAAGATGGAGAAAAGAACTGCTGGCATATTTATAGTTGTTCTGTTCCTGTCTCACCTCCCGGACAATCTTGTCCATAAAATAAAGGCTGTCCTTATCCGTCACGGTATAATGTCTGATCAATTCGGCATCCCCTGTTTCCGTCAGGAATTCTATGCCGTTTATTCCGACGACAACGAAATGCAAAGGCTCCCCTGCCGGTTCGATGGTACAGTTAAAATCAGCCTGGTTAAAAAGAAACAGTTCATTTTTATCCAGATTATATTCGAGATCATTCAGGCGGATACGGCCATTTCCCGAGTAGACAAAAAGTACCTTGGGGTAGGTATGGCCCCTGAGAAAATTTTGGATGGGATTATCACATTCATAAATATTTATATGGGTGATCGCCAGGAGATTCTTCCAATTAAGGGAAAGGGATTGGAAGTTGTAATGTGTCTGTTTCATAGGCCCTACCTTTTATTTCCTTGGTGCTTGAATTAATTATGATAAACAATTTTACTAAAAATTTACATTATTTTCAAGCATTAATTATTACCTTTACTATGTTAAAATAACCATTTTATCCGGATCATAAACAGCAGACTTGAAAGATCAGACTTGAAGTTCCCGGCTTTTTATGATAATAGATTATTAGCAGAATTGTTGAAAGTTTTAGAAAGAAGGAAAGACAGTATGAAAAAACCGATTTTAGTAGTGCTTGCCGCCGGAATGGGGAGCAGATATGGCGGATTAAAACAGATGGATCCCGTGGATGACCACAGGCATACCATCCTGGATTTTTCCGTGTACGATGCCATGAAGGCAGGATTTAAAAAAGTAGTGTTTATCATAAAACACGCTATTGAGGATGACTTCAAGGAGATGGTGGGAAAAAGGATTGAACCCTACATGGAAGTGGAGTATGTGTATCAGGAACTGGACCGGATTCCGGAACCTTTCCGGGTTCCTGAAGGAAGGGAGAAACCCTTCGGTACAGGTCATGCCCTGCTCTGCGCCAAAGAAGTCATTGATGCCCCCTTTGCCGTGATCAATGCCGATGATTTTTACGGGAGGGAGGCTTTCGAAAAACTATATGCCTATCTTACCAGTCATGAAGATGATACCCTTTACCGTTATAACATGGTGGGTTTCCACATTGAAAACACGGTAACGGAGAACGGACACGTTTCAAGAGGAGTCTGCCAGGTGGATGAGAATCATTATCTGACTGAGATCACGGAGAGGACCCGCATTGAGAAAAAGGGTTATGGCGCCGCCTATACCCTTGATGAAGGGAAGACCTGGTTCGCTGTTCCCGACGGGACTCCTGTCTCCATGAACTGCTGGGGATTTACCCCGTCCTTCATGGATGAATTGGAAAGCAGATTTCCCGCCTTTCTTGAGAAAAACCTGGATGTGAATCCGCTGAAATGCGAATACTTTCTGCCCGGTGTTGTCTCAGACCTTTTGGAGGAGGGAAAGGCCACGGTGGAGGTGACCGAAACCTCCGGCAAATGGTATGGGGTGACCTACAAGGAGGACAAGCAGGTTGTCATGGATGCCATCAGGGCGATGAAGGAGGAGGGAATATATCCGGATTCCCTGTGGAGTAAGTAAACAATTATTTGATCAAAAAAAGAGGGCTGTCACTGCTGTGACGGTCCTCTTTCAGTTTATTCGGGATGAATGTGCCGGTAAACCGGATCATTTCCGGCTGCTTTAATGGAATTTTTGTATTCGGAAGGGGTCATCCCCGTATACTTTTTAAACTGTTTGGAAAAATACTGGACAGAGGAATAACCCAGAGCCTGGGCAGTGTCGGTCAGATTCATCTCCTTATCGCGGATATAATCCCTGGCAACACTGATCCGCATCCGGCAGAAGTATTCGATTGCTCCCATATCCGCCTGCTTGCGGAAGATCCGCTGGAGGTGGGAGCGGCCTATGGATAGATCCTGGCATACTTTCTCGATCTTCAGATGCTCGGTGATGTGATCCATATAGTAATTGGTTATCCGCTCAAACATCAGGATATCCCTCTTCAGGGAGTCGGAATCATAGATGGGCACCTCCAGCCTGCTTTCCTGCAACTGGCGGCGGATCAGGGCAATAAAAAGGGATTTCATCCATAGGGTGATCAGCTGCTCGCCCCCGAATGGCTGATTGTATTTTCTCTCAAGATAATATCGGGAGGATCCGTCAACCCGTGAGGTAAAACAGAGGCTGCTCTCTCTGGCGATGGATTCCATAAGGCTTTTCAGGTATTTATCGCAAAGCTGGTCCCGGTTGGCAAGGAGGTCAAGGTTGGCGTCATTACAATAGAATCCCATGGTGAAAACCCTGGCGGGCACGTCGCCCAATGAACGGAAAGAATAGTTCTCATCCGGTGCCTGGAGGTAGAGATGATCCCTGGCCAGTTCGGCAGCTTCTTCTTTTTTGCCGGGATGTGAGAGTTCGAATATCCCTTCCTCCACAAAAAAGAGGGTCCAGTAATCATGGTATTCGCTCTTGAAGATGAAATCGCTTCTGTACTCAAAATGATGAACGGAAGTGATCCCCTCTATATTAAACTCTTCCCTCGTCCTGATGGTCGAATCAGCCATGTTTCCCCTTTAAATCCTCCGGAAATACGTATCGGTAACCCACTTTTATTTTAGTATATAAACAGGTAAAAATCAATAAAGGCTTCTCTTTGAGAAATGGGTACAGTCTGCTATAATAGATGAAGAGCATTTCCCTTTGAGGGATTTTTCCGAAGGAGTTTTGTGATGATTATCTTAACCAAAGCCAGTGTTATACTGTGCGGATTATTCCTGGCAGCTTCCGTCTTCCAGTGGGTGGAAGACCGGGCTATAAGGCTGCGCCGGCAATATATTCTGACTTCCGCGGTCCGGATCACGGAGCAGGAGAGACTGAAGGCACAGCGGCAGCGTATGCTGGAGCAAAGGGAGGAAGAACTTCAGAGACAAAGAGTGTTTTATCTTGATGTGAAGATTACCCACGGGTCTGCCTTCGGAGGATTCAGTGCCGTGAATAATGACGGCAGGAGGAAGAAGGGCATTATCCCTCTGGATCATATCCTTCTATTCGGACGTCATCCCTCGGGGAAAGAATTCACATACTATATAGAGGATCAGAATATTGAGATCTGTGCCACTGATTCCCCGGATGAGCTTCTGATCAGATCCACCGGGAACTGGTTTGAAATAAGGCAGTACGGCATGGGGAGAGATGAAGGGATTCTGGTCCGCAGCGCGGTGATCAGGAAAGATATCCTCTACTACCTGATTCTGGAATCCAAACATGAGATATCCGTCAAGGCAGTAAAAAATTGTTAGGCAGGACCGTGAGATGAAGGATAAAAATGTTTTGATCAAGAAAAAATGTCCCTACTGTTTTCTTCAGATTTCCAATGAGGATACCGGATTTCTGCTGAAGACCGACGGGGCCAGATTCATTTCCCCGGCCCTGAATGATGTGGCCACTCCCAAGAGAGATATCCCCTACGTCCAGTTCTGGAATGCCATGGGCATTCCGGAGGAGCAGCTTGACGCGGAGAGGATGATCATGGATAACCGGATCCTGACGGAGCTCAATCAGGAACTGAGCGCCGCGGGAAAACCCCTGGCCATGAAGCATTACAATCCGGACAGTTTCGGCTATGTCTTTTCGGCAAGGGAGGGAGCGATCAATCTCTATTCCAACACCATGATCTGCCCCCATTGCCACAATGCCCTTCCCCAGAATTTTTTTAAATATGACATGCTGATGATAGGCATGGCGGGTAGTGTGGATTCCGGCAAAACAGTATACATCAGTTCCCTTATGATGGACGGATATCATGTCCTTCAGAGGGATAATCTTATGGTGAGAAATGCCGCGGGCAATACCAGTGATCCCTATCTGCTGGAGATGGAAAAGAACGCGGATATGCTTTTCAGGCAGGGAATCTGCCCGGGAGCAACCAGCAAGGCCTTTCGCAAACCGGTATTCATGGAGATGAGTTACCGGCTTGAGGACAGGGTATTCCCCCTGATCGTGGCGGTGTACGATGTGGCGGGAGAGCTGATCCGGGAGAATACCGGAGCCGGGAGGACCGGGTTTGCCAGGTATATGGACGGCTTTATCTGTATGGTGGATCCGGCTCAGATGCATCTGGAGCACGCCGTTTTGTCCCGCACCATGCCTGATGAAGCCCAGGTTCTGTCCAAACTCAGGCTTTTGTCCAAGGAGGAACAGATCTCCTATCAGATGATGAGCAACCGTAACGATAAGCAGATCATGGATCCCAATGATTTTATGAATGATTCCTATCATCATGAGGATTATATTCTGGAGCGCAAGGCGGAGATGATCATGGACTCCCTGAGGAGCGGATTGGGCGAGGCCCTTCTGCACCGGAAATACATGGCCCTGACCCTGGGAAAGAGCGATAAGCTTGAGGGGGTGGGCGAGATCCATTCCTATCCTGCCAGTCATCTTCTGTTCGAGAGGGAGGCTGTCTCCCACGGCTTTTTTAATATGGATCATCATTTCCTGCGCCAGGATCTGCTGGCGGAGATCTTTGACCAAAAGGTTTTTCGTCTCCGGAGGAATCTGGAGGACTATAAGGCCAGCAGCCTCTTCATGGTTTCAGCTCTGGGCTGCGAGACTGAGGTGATCAGGGACGGTGCTCAGGAAGTGGTTAAGACGGTAGGTAAAGTTAATCCCATCAGAGTGGAAGAACCACTGCTGTGGATTGTCATGAAATATATGCAGGAAAGAGGTTGGCTGGATTGAAGGCGGATTTTTTAAGACATGAATATACCTGGTCGAAGCAGTCCATCAGCGGGTCCCTGGGCCTGGGGATCACTTCCTCCAGTACCCCCAGGGAGATGGCCCGGCTCCGGGAGATGGAGAAGCTGGCTGCCATGGCAGAACCGGATACCCGGACAGGCATGGATGTGGAGCTTCTGATCTATTCTGCGGACGCAGGATTTGTAAAAATGGCGGTAAAACCGGTCCCGCCGGGAGAGGATCAGAGAAAAAATAAAAAAGTATACCTCTATCAATGTGTGGATCCTGATATTATGGATCCGTCCATATACTGTATTCCCAGGGGGGCCTGGGAGCATGAAGGAGAGACAGAGCTGGCGCCGGTCACTCTGTCGGAGGACTGGCCGACCGCCAGGGAGATCCTGGATAATTATGAGCTGACAGACAGACTGCCGGATCTTTTCCGCGCAGTCTTTTGGTGCGTTTTCAGAGGGGAGAGCAATCTGGCTTTTTTCGTTCCCTGGGCAAGAGAGGACTATGCCTCCCGGTCCCGGGAGATCATGTATGCGATTCATTCCATCCTTCCCGGGGATCTGAGGAAGAATGCAGGGTATTCTTCACTGGGGTGCGGAATGAACCGGCGCAGTTCCTTTTATTTTACGGGGGAGGCTCCGGAATCCGACTCCTTTGATCTTTCCCTTAAGATTTATTCAGGCAGGAACAGGCAGAGTGACAGGCTGGATGATTTCTTCTATGAGACTCTTTCCCGTCTTTTCTGCAGCCGGGAGAGCCTGTATGATCAATTTATGGAAGATGTCCAGATCCTGATCAGGGACCGGACCGTGGACAAGAACCTTCTTCGTGAAGTCGAATGGCTTTTCCTCCGATTTTGTCTTCAGAACATGATCGGCATCCCGGAGCACGATGAAGTGATGGGGCTTTTTCCACAGTTGTTTTACAGTGCGGGAGATTCCCCTGTCCTCTCGGAAATCAGAGACGATCTCATCACCTACTATCATATGGAGAACTGGGATGAGGATGCAGGAAAATACCTGAAAATCCTGGAAAACGGGATGACCAAAAAAGGAGAGGATCAGATCCTGAAGGAGATGGACTGGGTCCTGGTCCGGATGGATGCCGGGAACCAGGAGGCCAGAAAGGATTATCTGGAGGAACTGAGTCAGTCCCGGAAGACCATTTACACAAAACTGATGACCAGGGCTGCAGCGGAGGAAGGGAGCATTTCCTCGATCTGCTTTAAAGAGCACCAGGCTGATCTTCCTTCCATCAGGGATTATATCGACAGGATGGAGCCGGACCTGATTACGGAAGAGGCTAAAGAAACATGGATGCTGCGGGCTATCGAGATCCTGAACGAGGATGTTTTTGAAACCGGTAATTACGAGATCGTCACAGGGATAGCTGATCTGATCCTGTGGAGAGAGCCCTGGAAAGAAGTCCTTAAGGGTTTTCTGGTCCAGCTTAAGGACCGGTCTGCCGAACTGACGGATTCCCAGCTGGATTCCTCCTGCCGGATAGAAGAAATCTATGAGAAACTGACGGGAGTCCGGGAGGATTCCGGTTTGAAAGAGGAAAAACGACGAAGAGAAGAGGGAGACGGGGCCGAAAAAGCTTCTGATCACCCGGAAAATGGGGGAAAGGAAGTTTTCAGGACACTGGATGAGGAGGAGAGCAGGGAAGGTTTTCTCTCCTTCCTGGTCAGGGGACTCCCCTATGGTTTTCTGACGGCATGTATTCTCTATCTGCTCCGATATGCCCTGCTGATCGGTCACTGGAAGATCAGTATCGGTGTGGGGGGAATGTGGATGATCCTCATGCTTAATTATGCCACGGAGCGGATCGAGAGAAAGAAGGCGGATGGTTATCGTCTGTGGCAGGCTCTGGGACTCTGTCTTATTGAAGGTTATATTCTTAAGACCATTGCCTGGATGATACTGCCCCAGCAGTTCAGGGTTTATTTTTTCCTGATCCTGGGAGTCATCACCATGCTGATCCAGTCTGTTCACGGCATTATGCTGCTTAAGAAACGCAGCAGGGAAGAGGAAGTGTTATGACCAGAAACGATAACAGGGAGAATATCCTTGAAATCATAGAAGAACGGCTGAAGGACAGTCGCGAAAACAGGATGACCTTCTCCGGTTTTCTGGAGAGGCAGATGGACCGCTTTGACTACAGCAACACCTCTCTGGCCAAAAAGGTGTTTCACCGTGTGGAACGCGGCAGCGAGGTAAGATATATCCCTGTCACCAGACAGACCATCGGCGCATGGCTCAAAGGATCCATGCCCTCAAGCCGTGAAATATATGTCACCCTGGGACTGGCTTTTTCCATGAATCTGGAAGAGATCAACTATATCCTGTTGGAGAACTATATGGGCTACGGCCTTTATTGCAAGAACATTGATGATGCCCTGTGGATCGCGGTCATCAACGGACTCTTCTCCATCCATGAATTTGAGGACGTCAAAGCGGAGATCGAAAGGATCATGGATGAGGAGGACGGAGAAGACCACCGCAGTCTGGCCACGGTGGACCTTTGGACGCTTCTGGCGGAGGCGGGCAGTCTTGGGGAATTCTACGAAATCATCCGGGATTACCGGACGGATTTTAAAGAAGGAGCAAAACGTTTCGGTCAATGCCTGGAGGAAGTTATCCGGGAAGAATACGGTTATTATGACAAGGCTGCCTGGTTTTTAAGGGATATCGGCTGCCTTCATTGTGAAGCCCAGTTTTCCAAGATCCGCGCGGGGAAGGCTATCGTCACCCGGGAGTGGCTTCTTCGTTTCTGTATCGCCCTCCAGCCCTCCATCGGATCCATTGAAAAACTGCTGGCCAAGGCCCAGATGGCTCCTCTGGGGATCACGCCCACGGAGATGATCATCGAAATGATTTCCAAATATAAAGCGGATTCCCTGGCCAACAGCCAGGAAGTGTGGATGCTGATCGAGTCCGCCGCCCAGACTCTCAAGGAAAAGGGCTATGATATCGATGAAGACCTGAGCAGGAAATACAATGCTGTATATGAACTTCCCGCCATGCAGAAATGGTGGATCGGCATCTGTATCGGAAAACAGCTGGTGAGCCTGGAGTCCATGAAAGATTTTGGCTATGAGAAAACAGGATATGCCAGATACTCCTGCATCGACCGCGTTCTTTTTGATGACGTAAACCGGAACAGGAAGAATCAGGCTTTTAAAAATGCCGGGACGGCAGCATGGGAATCGGAGGAATCCTGGAGGGATTATCCTTCCTGGGAGTTTCCCAATCTGCAGGTGGCAAGGAATACCCCTTCTGATCCACTGGAGATGGAGAAATTCGAGGATTACTGCTATCTGAGAAAGCCCAATAAGTTTTCCAAAGATTACCGGATGAATGACATTTATCTTTTCGGTGCCCTGCTCTACACCCTGTGGACCGGGAAATGTTACCGGAAAGATTTCGATGATCTGATGGCCCAGAACATGGAAAATGAATTGGGAAAATCAGATCTGGATGGAAGTGAACTGATTTCCATGCTGAGAATGATCCTGGGCGAGGAGGCTTCCTATCAGGAAAGCTGCAGTCTAAACCGGCTTATGGATGTCCTTGATCGTATGCGTCCGGGTAAAAATGAATAAATCAAAACCGTTTCGGGGAGAGATCTCCCTATGCTATACTCCTGTCAAAGAAAAAAGCCTCCGGGCTTTTGGAAAGGCAGGAGTTTTTTATGTCAATTATCTCTCAGATATCCATCATACTTCTCAGCCTCCTCACCGTGATCATCATCCTTATGGCCAACAGAGGTCTGCGTATGGCTGAGGAAGAAGGAGAACATTTCGTGGATGAGTGGACACTGAAACAGCAGAAAGAAGAATTGATGCGGCAGCGTCAGGAATTAGAACTGAGGCAGCGTCAGGAAGCGGTGAGAAGACAGAAAAGGGTTCCGCAGAATCAACCGAAAAAAGAAAAAAGACCGGACAATGTGGTTCCTATCCGTCAGACAATGCCGGAGCCTTTCCGTATCACTGTCCTGGATGAGAATAAAAACGTGATCCGGGTGGCGGATGTAGATCATTATCCCTACTCCATAGGCCGCGATCCCTCCAATGATCTGGTTCTGGATGATATTTACATTGCCAGAAAACATTGTATGATCGAAGAAAGCAACGGACTCCTGATCCTGAAAAACAAGGGAAGCCATAACAAGATCTATGCCGAAGGAAAGCAGATGGACGAATATCCTTTGGGAAATCAGGCACATTTCTTTTTGGGAGCCTGTGAGTTTTTTGTCACCAGAGACAGAAACCGCAGCGGGTCCACCACATATGCCCCCGGCAGAAAGAGGGTATCCCTATGAAACACAGACATGAAAACAAAGAGAGATATCTCACCCCGGAACGAATCAGCCGGGAATGTCAGCGGGCAGCGTGCGCCGGCTTAAAAAGCCCGGTGCTGGCAGTGATTCCCCTTGAGCTGGCTGCCATGCTCTTTGTATCCGCGAAAGGGGCAGGACAGATCTATCTTGACCTTCTTCCCCTGCTGATCCTGATCACTATCCTTTCGGATTTTTTCGTCTGTCTGGTCCGGGGAAGCCAGAAGATGGTGATGCTTTCCCTGATCCTCCTGACCGTCGGAACAATGCTGCAGAGTATCTTCAGGCAGGAGCAGATCCTGAAAAAGGGGGATGCGGCTTCTGCGGGATCTGCCGCGGGAAATCTCCAGCTGCAGTATGTCACTGCCCTGGCCTGCGCCTTGCTTATAGGAGCTGTTTATTGGAATATCCGGGAGTGTTCTTCCCTCAAGGCGGCGGAGATCCTGCTGATCGTATCGGTTGCCCTTTCCCTCTTTACCCTGGTCTTTGCCCGGGGCGTGGGAAATGTTAAGAACTGGATCCATCTTGGCGGTTTATCCTTCCAGACAACAGAGGTGGTAAAATTCCTTTATCTGTTTATCTGCGCAGCTCTTCTGGGCACAGTGGAACACCCCTCAAGGAGAAGGATCACCGCCTTCTTTTTCGTCTCCCTGACGGAGATGGGTTTTCTGGTACTTCAAAGCGAATTCGGGACTCTGCTCCTGATCATCATGGTTTTTCTGACCTTCCTCTTTCTGTTCGTTCCGGATCTTCGCATTTTCGGGATTACGGCAGTGAGCATGGGAATTCTCTCCGCGGGTATCGCAGGTCTGGGTATTTTCGTCAGCAAATGGGCTGCGGCCGGAAAAACCCTGGGAACCAACCCGCTGGCACAGAAATTTCTGGCCAGTTTTCAGAAGATATCCAACCGGTTCATCTATTGGAAACATCCGGAAAAGGATCCCCTGGGTCTGGGCTACCAGCTCTTAAAAGCCCGGGAATCCATCCTGCTTGGAGGATGGTTCGGAACCTCCTCCGTCACAGATCTCCCGGTGAAGACCAGTGATCTGGTCTTTCCGGCCCTGATCCAGCGATGCGGGATGATCTTCGCTTTTCTGGTCTTTTTCCTCTTCATCCTCCTCTGGCTTGAGGGGATGAAAGTATGTGTGAAAAAGAAGGATAAATACCATCGTATGATGGCTGTGGGTCTGCTCTTTATGTTTTTTGACCAGACTGTCATCATTATTGCCGGGAGTACGGGTCTGTGTCCCCTGACTGGGATCACTCTGCCCTTTATCTCCAGCGGCGGAAGCTCCCTGGTAATCTCTTTTATGCTGATGAGCGTCCTGATCTGTATATCGGGGAATATTTCATGGAAAGGAATAAGGAGTGAAGAAGATGAATTTTTTGCGGAGAGCACAGATCGTGCAAAGCGTATCTTTGCTTCTGGTTATCGCCATGTTCGTGGCCTTGTTCAGAATATCGGCGCTGCTTCCAGGGGTGTCAGCGGAAGCCGACCGCAAGAAAGCGGATGCAAAACAGGCGGAGTATGAAAGAGAGTATATCCGTGGCAGTATCCTGGACCGTAACGGCCAGGCCATCGCCTGGACGGAAAAAGCCGGGGGAAGCAGACACTATCTGAACGGAAAAGCGTTTTCCAACTTTTTGGGCTATCAGTCAAAGATCTACGGAAACTATGGGATCGAGAAGACCATGAACCAGTTTCTGGTGCATTCCTCCTCCCCTTCCTCAGAGAAAAGAGGAGCGGATCTGACCCTGACCATTGATGCCGGACTGCAGGAGTATGCCTATGGGAAAATGAAGGATATGACCGGTTCCCTGGTGGTCCTGGATGCAGCTACGGGGGAGATCCTTTCTCTGGTATCCACTCCCACCTATGATCTGGATTCTCTGGAAGAAGAGTGGGCCCGGATCAATGAAGCCGAAGGCCTGCTGCTTTCCAATGCTTTCCAGAATCCCGTGGTTCCCGGTTCGGTTTTCAAACTGGTCATCTCCAAAGCCATTCTGGAAAATCATCTTGATGATGAGAAGATCGAGGATAAGGGCTATCTGAAGGTGGATGGACAGACCATCCGCAACTATAACGGGAACGCCTACGGGAGCATTGATTTTACCGAAGGGTTTGTTCACTCATCCAACGTTTATTTTATGGACAGAGGGCTGACCCTGGGAAATGCCCTTATTCAGAATGCGGGGGAGAGTTTTCTGCTGGGACAGGATATTCCTTTGGATTTTACTACCCTCCATTCCTCTTTTTCCCTTAAGGATGCTTCCAAAAATGAACTGGCCGCAACCTGTTTCGGCCAGGGAAACACTGTGGTTACCCCTCTCCAGATGGCCATGATCGCTCAGGCAGTGGCCAATGGCGGGGAGATGAGGAAACCTTATCTGTTCAGCCGTGCCGTAAACGGAAAAGGGGATACGGTCTATGAAGGAGAGAGTCAGATTCTGGCGGAAACCATGGACAGGGAAACAGCGGATAAGATCAGGGATGTTATGGTTAAGGCCGGAGAATCCTATGGTCTGAGTGACCGTTACGGAAAGATCGCGGCCAAGACGGGAACGGCCCAGAGGGGAGACGGGACCAACAATGCCTGGATGGTGTCCTTTGCTCCTGCCGACAATCCCAGATATGTGATCGTAGCAAATAAGCTGGGCACCAGGGATATCGGAAAAACCCTGGCGCCCATTGTGGAATCATTATATAAGAGACTTCTCGATGAGGGCTAGATAATCCTTCAGATACAGACTCTTTGAAGGATGCAGTCCTGTCTCGAGAAGAAAGTAGAGAGAGGAGGATCGATAAGAATCTTCCTCTTGTTCCATCATCTCCTGCAAAAGGAGGGCCAGTTCCTGGATAAGCAGCTGATGTCCGCGGAGGGACGGATCCAGACTGTAGGAGAATCGCAGAGGATAGGATGGATAAGGGTTGCGGGCATAGTAATAACAGAAGGTAAAATCCAGCAGGGTGACTTCCAGGTCCTTCCCCTCGCCGGTCACCAGGACATTGGAGGGGTTCAGGTCTGTATAAAGGATACCCCGGTCCATGAGATAGAGCAGAATCTCCCCTGTACGCAGGATGATCCGCAGCAGGTCTCTGTGGCCGGGAGTCATACCGGACAGAGGCTTCCGGTCGGAACAGTCCTCCATACAGAGGGTCAGGTATACCCCGTCCCTGTCAGGATAACGGAAATCTTCCCACAAAGCATAATAGGCCGGAAGATGGGGGGAGGACAGACCGTGCAAAGATTCGTATTCATCATAAAAAGCCTGTCTTACTGCCTCATCTTTTGTTATAATACTTTTTAGAACATATCCCCGTGTCCGGTCAGACCGGTCCCTGGCACGGTAAAGCAGAATATTTTTCTTTTTCTGATAAAAGGCAAAAGATGTAAGCTGTTCTGGAATCATTGGTTTTCCTCCGGGGTTCATTGCCCATACAGTTTAACATAGGTAACGGGAAAAGGAAAGTCCGGTCAGAAGGAGAAAATATGATTTTCTTTAGCGAATCATTACAGAATAAACGGTCCAGGAATGAGGACAGTCTCTGTCATATGGACCTGCAGATGAACCATGAGGCCACAGTCAGCGCCTTTGTGGTGGCTGATGGCATGGGAGGGTTGTCCGAAGGCCATCAGTATTCCCGAAAAGCCCTTGACCTCTGGTATGAAGAACTGCTTAAGCTGATGATGGGTGAGGATTTCCGGGGATGTGCCCTGAAGGCCCAGATTGAAGTGCTGGAGGAGTTCTGTGCTGAGGTATTCCACGGGATCAACCGCAAGCTTTATAAAGCAGGGATGGACCTGGGGATCAAAGGAGGGACCACACTCTCCGCCGCGGTTTTTTTCTGGGACAGCTGGATCATCTCAAATTGCGGGGACAGTCCCGTATATGTGCTTAAAGGTGAAAAACTGGAGCTGGCCAGTGACATACAGAATCTGGCCTGGAAATATGTGAAAGAGGGCAGGACCAAGGTGGGAAGCAGCCTTTTCCTTCAGAATAAAAACCGGCTGACCGAATTTCTGGGCCGCCGGCAGGAAATCCATCCTCACTGTATGGTCCTCGATGGCAGGGAGGTAGACGGTATCCTTCTGGGATCAGACGGAGCTTTCGGCAACCTGACTCCAAAACAAATGGAAGAAATCCTCAGATCAGAGGAGCCTGCCCGGGCTCTTCCCCGGCTGCTGGAAGCCGCCAGGGAAGGAGGGGAGAAGGATAATCAGACTGCCTTTCTTATCCTTCCCCATCGAAAACAGTCCGAAAATCAGCCCTTTACGGATGAGGAGGAACTAAAGGTGGCAGACTATGAGGAGCCGGATGAGGAGGACTTCTCCGGAACCCGGTACCGCCGGATGGAGGAGGAGAGTATCGGAAAACGCCTGCTTAACCTTTTGACAGGGAGAGGAGACCGCAGATGAATCAGTATTTTGAAGAGGGTGAAAACTTTCTCTGGATCCGGGACCGTGAATACCAGGGAGAATCACTTAAGATTTCCCTGAAAATGCTCAGGCAGACCCATCGCAAGGCTAATAAACAGGGGATGATCGCCCAGGATCTGTACACCGGAAAAAAGTATTTTGCCAAGATACTTTTCTGTGACGACCTGGACTCAATCTACGTGGAGAAGGAAAGCAAGGTCCGTCTTTACTCCCCCTTTATCGTCAGGATTTACGGGGGAATGCTGGACGAGAAGAAAAAAAGGTTTATCACCCTGGTTGAATACATACCGGAAAATGATCTCTCTGATCTTTTATATCAGAAGGGGATTAGGGGGGATACCTGGAATCAGAAGCTTAAAGTATGTCACAAGATCGCCATGAAGTTTCTTTACGGCATTGATCATTATATGTCCATCTACAGATCGGACCCCGTCATCCACCGGGACCTGAAACCGGAGAACCTTATGGTCTCTCCGGACGGGTCTGTGGTGAAGATCGTGGATTTCGACTGGGTACACCTGCATGATTCCAATCAGACCCTCCTGCAGAGGAGGGAACAGAGGGGAACCCCCGGTTATGTGGATCCCAGATACTGGAACGGATATATTCCCAGTAAGGCTATGGATATTTACTCCGCAGGCCTGGTTCTTTTTTTCCTTTATACAGGAACCCATCATTTTCATGATAATGAGGAGATCCAGCACCAGCTGGTGGGGGATGACTATGCCTACACTTTAAAGGAAATGCCCGGTATAGATCCGGAAATACGGAGGATCGTCGCCAGAATGATCGCTCCGGAGGGAGAACGATATGGGGATATCCGGGAAGTAATCGCAGATATGGAAGCTTTTTTACGCAGCCGGGGCCTGTGGGAGGATATCCCGGAACTTCTGGAAGACCGGGAAGATGAGGAGGACCTGATCCGTTTTTCCTACAAGATCGGTGATGTGGTCTACCGGCCTTATGTGAAAAAATGCCGTTTTGTTCCCGTCCGTTTCGGCACCAGACAGGAGAGGAGTCAGAACGGAAGAATGAGCGCCCACATTTTATCCTTCTATCGTGTGGGTGACAGGATGAAAGCCATAGTTTTGCATGAGGACTGCCATCCCACAAAGATCGGAGATCCCGATCGGGTCAGTGAGGGGGATACCTACACTTATGCCGGGACAAGGATCGAGATCCTTCAGATAAAATAGGAGATAAATATGGAAAGATATAATCCGGAAATACCGGCGGAATTGCAGAAGATCGTGAAGGAGGAACAGGAGAAGGCATTCACCCTGTATCTGGATTTCATCATTGACGGGACTGCCTCCATGTATACCATCTATCCTGCCGTCTATTTCGCGGCGGTGCATTTTGTGGAAGCTCTCCAGAAATATGAAGTGTTTCCGAGACTTGGCATGACCGTCATCCGGGATGAAAAGCACGGGGAAGCCACGGAGTGCATCCGTTTTGATGATTCCTTCTTTACTGAGGATTCCGTACAGTTTTTAAAGAAAATGAGGAGCATTCCCCTCTACGGCGGCGGAGAGGACGGAAGAGAGTCCGTTCATACCGCCATAAAGAAATCCCTGGGAAAATTTAACGGAAGCGGGAGAAACCACGCCATTCTTCTTTTTTCGGATGCCTATGGTTCCAATGATCATGAAACCTTTCTGTCCACACCGGTGGGACAGGCTGTTTTCTTCGTCACGGAACAGATGAGTGAGGAAGACTTCCGGTTTGCCTTTATCAACGCGGACGGCAGCATCGACGAGGAAGCTTCCCCGATGTTTTTAAAGATCGATCAGCTGCTCAAGCCATTAAGTTCGGTCACCATTGAAAATGTGGTCAAACCACTGAAGGATCTGATGAAGGGGGTTTCTATCGGTGTCTGAGGACAGAAGCCGGATGCATACGGCAGATATGGATTATTCCAGCAAGGAAGCGCTGATCAGGGAGAAACACCCCGTGATCCGGGAATTGAAGAGCATGGGAGAGATTGTCTTTGACGAATCCCGGGTAACCGGGAAAAATAATCTTCTTTCCCTGAAAGATCTTTTCATGAAAAAGAATATGGACCGGTATCATGTGGACTGCCTGACCCTGTACAGGATCGCGGAAAATATGGTCCGGATCCAGAAAAAATTCATGGACCGGCATATTTACCCCGGTCTGTATGACCCGGGAGATATCTTCGTCAATATGGATGACAGCAGCCTTCCTCTATATATCATTCATCCTGAAAGATTTCAGCTTTTGGATATGGAACAGGATTACGAATGGTATCCGGAGGATGAGAGGATCTTCGGCGACCTGGTTTTATTTGACAGGACCAGCCAGGCTCTTGCGGACCAGCGACTGATCTACAAGATTCTGGTGGCCAGTTCCAGAGGAAATGCCAAGGTGCCTCCAAGAAGCTCCGGACAGGATTACAGCAGCCTGTTTTACGGCACTCTTCCCCCGGCCTGGAAGGAAATCTTCGAGAAAGGGACAGTTCTTACTCTCCCGGAGTGGGAGAGGGAGCTGGAGGTAGCTATTCGTCTTGAGCAATCCTATGAACGGGAAGCGGAGGGCATGGGTACCGGTGAGGATTCCCCGGGCAGGGAAGAAGACTCTTCCGTAGTGTGCAGTAAGGAGGACAGTCCGGTCAGGGGGAAGGGGGTCAAAGTCCTTTTTGTCCTTCTCAGGACTGAACTGTCAAACTCCCTGGAAATGAGCCGGATGCTCTATGAGATCCAGGATGAACTCCAGCTGGAGCAGGAACACGGGAAGTTTCGTCTGATCCAGGGATTTATCTATGGAGACGGAGTAATCCGGCAGAAGGAATTCGGGGAATATCCTGCCGGTTTCCGTGTCCAGATCCCCCATGAGATCAGGGAGTATTCCAAGGTGGAAGCGCTGCTGGTCTCCTGCGACTGGATGGACGACGAACTGAGGACAAGTGTCCCGGATGAAAAGGAAACCAGTCACCGTATGTACATACTCTCTGACGGAAAGATCGAGAATAACCTGATGTTCAGGATTTGTCTGGAAAAAATGAAGGAACTGATCGGGAAAGATGTCCGGATCCGCCTGGTTTCAGGGAGGGACAGTGCCTGTGAAGGCTGGGAAGATTTGAGAAAGATCATTGCGGAGGACCAGGATGTTCAGAAGATTAAGAGCATTTCACCAACGGACCATGGAGAGATATTTAAAGCAGAATGAGGAGGAGATGGAAGACTGGAAAAAAAGGGTGATGCGGATTCACCGGGAGGCAGCCTTTCTCTTTTATGTGGAGGAGATGGAAGGATTATCCGATCCTCTGGACTTTATCATCCGTGGTGAGACGGTGAAGGGAAAGAGGGAGACCGGGGAAGTTCTTGCTCTTATGGACGGGGAAGGAAATACCCTTGCACTGGCAGTGGTCACCAGTCCCCCGGAGGAAAAGGAGGGGGCGGGAAAGGGAGTGATCCAGCGCAGACTCAATGAGTTCACACTCTCGCTTACTCGGATCAGGGGGGAGGATGCCGCTTCCATGGAAGCTCCCCTTTTGCGCCGGCATGTACGGAATCTCATTCTGAAGATTTCCCTGATCACGGAAGCCCTGGATTAATTTGTTGAAAATTGTAAGATTTAAGCGATGATACTTCAAAGACAACCGGTTAAACCGGAGATATTCCTGAAAATCAGGGAATAAAATGAATTTTTATAAAAAATAACTTGCATTTTCCTCCAAAATGGACTAGAATGACATCTGGTACCATCTGTTAAAAACATGATGGAATCAGGACAGATCAGTCATGGGGAGGAAGATATGAGAGCATATCAGGATTTAAATAGAGAGGAGCTGCTTGCGCTCCGTGAAGAACTGACAAAAGAGTACGATGCCTGGAAGGAGAAAGACCTCTCCTTAAACATGGCCAGAGGCAAGCCGGCTGATGCCCAGCTGGAACTGAGCAAGGGAATGATGACCGTCCTGGGTGATGTGGATCTTATCGCTGAAGACGGTACGGATGTCCGCAATTACGGTGTTCTTGACGGTATTCCGGAAGCCAAGAGGCTTATGGGGGACCTGATGGGGGTTAAACCGTCCCAGACCATCATCTTCGGCAATTCCAGCCTTAATACCATGTATGATACGGTAGCCCGTGCCTACATGTTCGGCATTATGGGTTCCGCACCCTGGAGCAAGCTTGACCATGTGAAATTTCTCTGCCCTGTTCCCGGATATGACAGGCATTTCGGCATCACCGCCCAGTTCGGTTTCGAGATGATTCCCATCCCCATGAATGAGGAAGGGCCGGACATGGACCTGGTGGAGAATTATGTCAATCATGATCCCTATGTTAAAGGAATCTGGTGTGTTCCCATGTACTCCAATCCCAGCGGCATAGTCTATTCGGACGAGACGGTGAGAAGATTTGCCCGTCTTAATCCCGCAGCCAGGGATTTCCGGATCTTCTGGGATAATGCCTATGCCATCCATCACCTCTATCCGGGGAAAGAAAGAAAGCTTCTCAATCTTATGGAAGAATGCGAGAAGGCCGGCAATCCGGACATTGTCTATCAGTTTGCCTCCACCTCCAAGATTTCCTTCCCGGGTTCCGGTATAGCGGCGATCTCCGCATCGGAAGCCAACATCAAGGATATCCTTTCCCGTCTGATCTGGCAGACCATCGGTTATGACAAGATCAATCAGTTCAGGCACGTGAGATTCTTCAAGGATATCGAGGGGATGAAGAAGCATATGGAGCTGCACGCCCAGATTCTCCGCCCGAAATTTGAAGGGATTCTTGATATTCTGGACAGAGAACTGGGGGATCTGCAGATTGCCAGCTGGACACGGCCTGCGGGAGGATATTTCATCTCCTTCAACGCCATGGAAGGCTGTGCCAAAAAGATCGTCTCAAAATGCAGGGAAGCCGGTGTGGTCATGACCGCAGCCGGAGCCACTTATCCTTATGGTGTCGATCCCGCTGATTCCAATATCAGGATCGCGCCTTCCTTCCCGCCTCTGGATGAGATCCTGCTGGCGGCAGAACTCTTTGCCACATGTGTGAAACTGGTGGCCGTAGAGAAGCTTCTGGAAGAAAAATAACTTGAAACATCGGACTGATTGTTATACACTAC
>CACZOS010000081.1 GCA_902782815.1 uncultured Lachnospiraceae bacterium
CCATCCATCGTTGGAATTAAGAGAGCGGACATGATAGCCTCTGTCGGTTTTGTAATAGTCATAGTAATCCTTTACAAAAAACGGTGCATCCTCCGGAAGCGGATCAACCACACCGCCTGCTCTCGCGTAACTTCCATTCCTGTAGTCTTCCGTGCGCTGTTTGTTTACGGCATCTCTTGCCGCTTTCCTGGCTTCCTTACTGTCTTCTGAGTCAAAATATCCGTTTCCTGCTATGCGGGACATATCGTACATGGTGGATGTGACCGTCGCCCTGATCCTTGTATCGAAACAGGCAGTCTGTAATGCCATTCCGCCCCAGCCACAGATACCGATGATCCCGATCCGTTCCGGATCTGCATTGTCCTGGACAGAAAGGAAATCCACCGCTGCCTGGAAGTCTTCCACATCAATATCCGGGGAATGCATAGCCCGGGGAAATCCTCCGGATTCACCGGTAAATGAGGGATCGAAAGCGATGGTAAGAAAACCACGCTCAGCCATGGTCTGTGCATAAAGCCCTGATGACTGTTCCTTACAGGCTCCGAAAGGTCCGGCCACTGCGATCGAGGGAAGCTTCCCTTCCGCATTCTTCGGGACATACATGTCCGCCGCAAGGGTAATGCCAAAGTGATTTACAAATGTCACCTTGCGGTGATCCACCTTATCACTCTTCGCAAAGGTCTTATCCCATTCTGTCACCATTCTCAATTCTTCTGTCTTCATCATAATATCTATCTCCTTTTTCAAAAGTTTTTTCCTTTTCCTTATCCATGCTTATGGTGATTGTCACATCTCCGTTGCCCAATAATTTTGTCATCCCTTCAGTATCCTGATCCGTAATATGTCCAAGCATTGTGTAGTCCCAGGAATTACTGCCGTAAAAGGCTACTATCTGATCACCTGAATAAAGGACTATATCCCCGGATCTCGTGGTTGTCTGCACGTCATTGCTTGGAAGACCTGTCCCGATCGGGCCAACCTGTTCAAACCCTCCGTACATGGACATCTGTATGGTAAGAGGTTCCTCTTCACATAACTTTTCAAGTGCTTCCACCGATTCGTTATCTTCCCATGCAACCTCCACAGCAGTATCCGCAATCTTCAGCTGCAGCATTTTCCGCGGCTCTTCCCCCGATATCCGCTCACCGGTATCCGAGTCCTCCTTACCCTCCGGCTCTGTTTGCTGCTTTTCATAGGATTGTTCCTCATGACTCATGTCTGCGCCGGAAGGAGGGTCAGCTTTATCATTCCCACAGCCGGACAGAAGGAGGGCCATTACTGTGAACAAAACGTACACTGCTATTCCCGGTTTTTTCATCTCTCTTTCCCCCTCTTTATAAAAACTATAACTTCAGCTTCCAGAAATATCAAATATCTATATTGCATATTTAGATATTCTTATTTAGAATATCTTATAGGAGGTGTTTTATGGAAATACGTGTACTCAGATATTTTCTCGAGACTGCCCGGGAGGGCAGTATGACCCGGGCAGCCCGGCGTCTGTTTATCTCGCAGCCTACCATGTCTAAACAGTTAAAGGAGCTGGAGAAGGAACTGGGAGCAAAACTCTTTGTCAGGACCAATTACAACATACGACTGACAGAAGCCGGTATGCTGCTCAGGGAACGTGCTGAAGATATACTGTCACTGGTAGAAAAAACCGAAGCTGAATTTAGGTCTTTGGAAGAAATCAACAGCGGTGATCTTTATGTGGGCGCACCGGAATCTGAATCAATGAGTCTCTTCGCGGATGTGGTACGCAGATTACAGCAGGATTACCCTAAAATACGATGCAATATTTTCAGCGGAAATATGAATGATGTCTGTGAAAAGCTGGATAAAGGGCTGCTTGATTTTGCCATAGTGATGAACTATGTGGATCTTATGAAGTACAATTATCTTCCCATGTCAACCGAAGACACATGGGGAGTGATCATGAGGCGAGATGATCCCCTTGCAGGCAAAAAGTCCTTTTCCATATCCGAATTGAGAACCCTTCCGCTTATCTGCTCAAAGCAATGGGTCGATCAGGAATTTCCGCAATGGTTCCGGTCCGATCTTGATAAAGTGAATATCGTAGCAACATATAATCTGCCTTTCAACGGAGCTGTCATGGCAAAGGCCGGAATGGGTTACGCTTTGATGCTGGACAACCTTGTTCATACGGGTACGGGAAGCGAGATCATCTTCCGTCCTCTCACAGATGTCCCTAAAGTAGAGATGTATGTTATATGGAGAAAATATCAGGTTTTTACTCCCATAGCAGAACTTCTGCTGAATAAACTGCAATCGAGCTTCGGGAGATTAAATGGAGAGGGATAATTGTAAAAATTCTCCTCGCATCCCTTAAAGATATGTGTCATACTTATAGAAACAAAACATGAAAAAGGGGAATGGATATGAAGGCTTATACGCTGCTAAATGATGACCGGACTTTTGCTTTCTCGGCGGAAAACCCCACCGGGAGAAGGGGCGGCGGTTCCCGTGGCGGGGACTGTACCAAGCTTTCCCCCACGGTGAAGATCAATGCAGGACAGACTGTAACTCTTGTTGATATCGATGGGCCCGGGCTTATACAAAATATGTGGTTCACCGGATATGTGGGCCATGGTTTTATCATCCGTATCTACTGGGATCATCAGGAGTTCCCCTCTGTTGAAGCTCCTCTTTCTGCTTTTTTCGGCTGTGCATACGATGAAACCTTTGCGGACCGGGACGGAAAATACCCTGTACTGAACTCCGCTGTCATGCTGGTGGCTCCCGGCCGCGGATACAACAGTTTCTTTGAAATGCCCTTTAAAGCTCACTGCCGGATCACCATGGAGAACCGGAGTGATTCGGATAAAGAATTATACTATATCATCACAGGCTGTAAGAGGATCGTTCCTGAAAATATTGCCTACTTCCATGCATCTTACCGGCAGGAACACCCTGTAGTAAGGGGAAGAAGCTATACGATCATTGATGGTATTAAGGGTAAGGGACAATTTCTCGGAGTCACCCTGGCTGCCGGAATGAACGGGAATAATACCTGCTGGGTAGAAGGGGAAGCCAGGATGTACATTGATGATGATATCTACCCCTCCATCCATTACACAGGAACCGAAGATTATTTTACCGGCTCCTACGCATTTGGAAATGACATATATATCAAACAGTATCAGACTTTCAGCGGCCATTACAGCGGGCTCTATGCCATCCTGGGTGATAACAGAGAATTCTATAACGGCCAGCAGAGGTTTCTCTTATACCGTTTTCATGTTCCGGACCCGATTCACTTTAATAACTCTTTCCGGATGACCATCGATAATCTGGGATGGACCGGTCCCCGCTACGACGATTACACCAGCGTTGCCTACTGGTACCAGTCCCTGCCTTCATCCCCATTGCAGGATCTGCCGTCGGATAAGGATATGTGTATGAAATGAAAGGGATACTTGTCTCATGAAAACCTATGTCACTAACATGACGGAAGGCAAACCTGTCCGGTTGATCGTAAACTTTGCCATTCCCCTGATGATCGGCAATATATTCCAGCAACTCTACCTGGTCGCAGACAGCATGGTCGTGGGAACCTTCCTGGGAGTGAATGCCCTTGCGGCTTTGGGCATCTGCGGCTGGCCCAGCTGGATCGTGATCGGGATGCTGCAGGGACTCGCCCAGGGAGTTTCCATCATTATGGCCCGTGATTTTGGCAGAGATGATCTTCCCGGCTTAAAGAATACCTATGGAAATGCGTTGATCCTATGCAGTGTATTCTCAGTCTGTCTTTCGATCATTTCCCAGCTCCTGTCGCCCGGTATGCTGTTCTTTTTAAATACTCCTGCAGAGCTGACGACACCGGCTCTCCTCTATCTCCGGATAACCTTTGCGGGCATCCCGGTGATCATGGCGTATAATCTGTTCGCCGCCGCACTGCGGGCTCTGGGTGACAGCAGGACACCTCTCTATGCCATGATCGTTGCATCCGTCCTGAATATTATTCTGGACCTCCTGTTTGTCTGCGTCTTCTCATGGGGAATCGCGGGAGCTGCCATAGCCACGGTGATGGCCCAGGGTGTCTCCATGTATATCTGCTTAAAGGCAGTACTCCGACTGCCGCATCTGAAGATTATCCGGGCAAATCTGATCCTGATTCCGGGACTGATCCGGCAGATGCTGCTCCTGAGCATGCCCATGGCCTTCCAGAACTTCATCATCGCCGGTGGCGGAATGGTGGTTCAATCCGCCGCCAACCGGTTCAGTGTGGAATTTATCGCCGGGTTCACTGCCGGCGCAAAGCTCCACGGTGTCCTGGAGATCGCCACTTCCTCCTTCGGTTTTGCCATGACAACCTATGTGGCACAAAACCTGGGAGCAGGCCGTATCGACCGGATCCATAAGGGTGTCCGGGACGCTATGGGAGCCGCTGTGATCACTTCGATCATTATCGCGGGAGTCATGCTTGCTCTGGGCAGACTGATCCTGAGGGGGTTTGTTTCCGGAACCCCGGAGGAGATCTCCATGACGATCGATGTGGGCTACCGGTACCTGGCCATCATGTGTATCTGCCTGCCGGTCCTGTACCTTCTATATGTCTTCCGCTCTTCCATACAAGGCCTGGGAAATACTTTTTTACCCATGGTATCAGCAGTCTCCGAATTCATTATGAGGACCTCATCCGCACTTTTATTAACCGCATGGATCGGAGAAAGCGGCCTGTATATCGCCGAAGTGGCGGCATGGTTTGGCGCAGACCTGGTACTGATACCCAGTTATCTCTATATGATCCGCAAAACGGAAGCACTCATAGCAGAACAGAAAGGAAAGGATACCGATGTCACACTGGCTTGAACATGCAATTTTTTATCAGATTTACCCCGCATCCTTTAAGGACGGAAACGGTGACGGTATCGGTGATTTTTGGGGAATCGGGGAAAAGATCGGTTATCTCAAAGATCTGGGGATCAACGCCATCTGGATGAATCCCTGTTACGATTCTTCCTTCTACGACGGGGGTTATGATGTAAAGGACTATTATAAGACAGCATCCCGGTATGGCAGCAATGAAGACTTAAGAAACCTGATCCATCTCTTTCACGAAAACGGGATCCGTGTTCTGCTTGATCTGGTAGCCGGTCATACCGCCATCGATCATCCCTGGTTTCAGGCATCCTGTAAAGATGAGGTAAATGACTGTACCAATCGTTATATCTGGCAGGCAGGCGGGCCATGGGCCAAAAACTATCCCGGTATTGCTGCCTTTTTATGCGGAATCTCCGAACGTCCGGGCGCCGTGGGGGTCAATTGCTTCTCCACGCAGCCGGCTTTAAATTACGGGTTCGGGAATGTGACCGAGAACTGGCAGTTCTCCGCAGATTCTCCGGAGGCGGAATCCACCCGGCTTCTTCTGCAGGATATCATGTCTTTCTGGCTGGACCTTGGATGTGATGGTTTTCGGGTGGATATGGCAGGCAGCCTGGTAAAGGATGATCCCGATTACCGCTGTACCATCCGTCTGTGGCAGAAAGTACGTGCCTTCCTTGACAATAAATACCCGGATGCGGTCCTGATCTCGGAATGGGGAAATCCCTTACAGGCCATTGAGGCCGGTTTTCATATGGACTTTCTGCTCCATGTGGGTCCCACCCACTACATGGACCTCTTCAGGACCAATCCATACTTTTCTCTGTCTTCCGGCAGCAACCTGAAGGAATTCATCCGTTATTACCGGGATGCTTATGACAAGACAAAGGGAAAAGGGCTCATCTGTATTCCCTCCGGCAATCACGACATGATCAGGATGAGGGAAAGCTTATCCCCTGAAGAGATGAAACTGGCTTTTGTATTCCTGCTGACCATGCCGGGATGTCCCTTTATCTATTATGGGGATGAGATCGGGATGAGGTATCTCCATGGACTGAAATCGAAGGAGGGAGCTTATGAACGTACCGGATCCCGCACTCCCATGCAGTGGACAGGAGGAGACAATGCCGGATTCTCGGAAGCCTCTCCCGAGTCCCTCTATCTGCCGGTGGATACATCCGAAGACCGGCCGGATGTACTGACGCAGCTTAGGGAAGAAGGCTCACTCTTAAGGCATGTGCAGCTTCTCATACAGCTGCGAAAGCATCACAGTGCACTCAGAAGTACTTCCGGGATCCGGTTCCTGACGGATGGCAGCGGTTATCCTTTGGTTTATGAGCGATGGGATGAGAAGGAAAAACTCTTAATCGCCATAAATCCGTCTCCTGAGCCGGTCACCTTTTCTCATGAATCGATAGGTAACACCGATGAGATTCTTACGGGAGACGGAAAAATCCCGGCAGACAGCCAGGTCCGTCTGAATCTTCCTCCCTCCGGCTTTGCCGTTATTCAGGTCAACCGGCCGGATTGTTTTTCAGCATTTCCCCTGACAGCGGAACAGGAGTCTGTGTGACGTTTTTATGACAATCATTATATTATCATATGGGCAGAGACAGGAAAGGCAGATAAATAAAAGGAGGGATAGGTAAAGGGGTGAAGCAAACTGCTTCGGCGAAGCAGATCGTAGGGGAAAACGGTACTGCTGTAATGACCGTAGACCTGACAGATGGTTACTCCGTAGAATTTGCCTCAGGCGCCGCCTATTTCTATAAAGGTGAAGCCAGCGATGAGAATGAAGTTGCCGCTTACGCTTATGTCATCAGCAAAGAGGAATACGATGAAGAAATTGCCTATCTGACGGCGGACAGATCATCCGGCAAGGACTTCAAAGATCTGGGAGATGGTGTTTTCTCCGATAGCGAAGAAGAAAGCTGCGTATATTTCTTCCCCACTGAAGACGGGTTATTTATGAAGGTCGCTGTCCAAAAGGCAGGTATGGATGAAGCCAAGTCGATCTTCCCACGTTTTTCAGCACACAACGAATAGAGCAAAACCCGGGTCAAAAAACCCGGGTTTTCATTTATTTATGAGTCCGATATTTGAAAAAACTATTCATCCGATCAGAGCAGGTCCAATATCTTTCCAATGCTGTCATGAAATACCAGATCCGCTTTCCCTTCCATCTTTGTCCTACCCTTATTGATGATCACCATATACTTTCCATGATACATATGGGCCAGCTGCGCGGCAGAGCCGACTTCCAGAGATGTCCCTCCGATGATCAGGCAGTCTGCAAACCGGATCAGATCAACCGCATTCTGATAGGCTTCCTGAGGTAAAAACTCTCCGTACAATGTAACATCGGGGCGGACTGTTTTTCCACAGGCAGGGCATCTGGGAATCATCTCAGGATAAGTAAAAATAAAATCACTGTCATACTCCCTGTTACAGGAAATACAATGATTCTTCCAAATCGTTCCATGGATTTCCTGTACATTGATGCTTCCTGCTTTTTGATGAAGACCGTCAATGTTCTGTGTAATGATCCCGGTAAGCCTTCCGCTTTGTTCCATTTCCGCAAGTTTTATATGTGCCTTGTTGGGCTTAACAGATCTGGCGTCCAGATTATTACGATA
>CACZOS010000082.1 GCA_902782815.1 uncultured Lachnospiraceae bacterium
ATATGGGCGGTCCCGGCGGGTTCCGGCCTTCCGGAGACAAGCAAAACGAACAGAAACCGGAGGGACAGCCTTCCGAAGACGCACAAAACGGACAGAAACCGGAGGGACAGCCTCCTCAAGGAGAAAACAGTGAAGAACTCTCCATCGATGACCTCTCTGAAGGGAATACCATTTCCGTGGAAACCGATTCCCAGGGTAATGTGACAGAGATCACCCTGCTGGGAGGAGGCATGGGATCTATGGGCGGTCCCGGAGGCCAGGCTCCCGGAAACGACGGCCAGACTTCCGGCGTGGATTCCTATACTTCCGTCATAGAATATACGGAAGATACCGGGACAGACGGCGATACCTACGCCTCCACAGGTACGGATGAAAATGCAGTTCTTGTATCCGGGGGAGCTACGGTCACCTTGGATAATGCCGTCATAAGCAGAGATTCCTCAGACAGCACCGGAGGTGACAACTCCAGTTTTTATGGGGTGGGAGCGGCAGTTCTTACCACAGATGGGACAACCACCATCAACAATGCGGAAATAACCACCGATGCCAAAGGTGGAGCCGGTGTATTTGCCTACGGAAACGGGACAGTCTATGTAAATGACAGCAAGATCACCACCAGCCAGGATACCTCCGGCGGTATCCATGTTGCAGGAGGAGGCACCCTCTATGCCGCCAATCTTGATGTGGAAACCTCAGGGGAATCCTCGGCAGCCATCCGGAGTGACCGGGGCGGCGGGTCCATGACTGTGGACGGCGGAACCTACACCTCCAACGGCACCGGTTCCCCGGCGGTTTATTCCACAGCGGATATCACCGTAAAAAATGCCACATTAACCGCAACCGATTCCGAGGCGGTATGCATCGAAGGCAAAAACAGCCTGACCCTCACTGATGTGGATCTTACGGGAAATATGCCGGATAATGAGCAGAATGACTGTACCTGGAATGTGATCCTCTATCAGAGTATGTCAGGAGATTCCGAGGAAGGAAATGCCACATTTTCCATGACAGGCGGCAGCCTCACTGCCAAGAACGGCGGTATGTTCTACACAACCAACACAGAATCCACCTTCAACCTGGAGAACATTGAAATCAACTATGCGGAAGAAAATGATTTCTTTCTGAAGGCAACCGGAAACAGCAATGCAAGAGGCTGGGGATCCGCCGGGGAAAATGGGGCAAAGTGCACTTTTACCGCAACGGACCAGAAGATGGAAGGAGATGTGATCTGGGACTCCATCAGCACCCTCGACTTCACTATGAACGGCAGCAGCATCCTCACCGGCGCCTTACTTGATGACGAATCCAACGCAGGTGACGGTGGAGACGGATATTGTAATCTTACCATCAATGAAGGCTGTACATGGATCGTTACAGGCAACAGTGTCCTGACCTCACTGACCAACAAAGGAACCATTACCGATCAGGATGGTAAAACAGTGACGGTAAAAGGGACTGACGGTACAATCTATACAAAGGGTACAGGCAGCTATACGATTACCGTAGATTCCTATCAGGGATAAAAGTATATTCCAAAAAAAATCCCCCTGAAATATCTCAGGGGGATTTTTCTTCACTATTCCGCTTTTTTGCCAGTTCCAGAAGTTCTTCCCTCTCTTCCACAGTCACAGGAGGGATCTTCAGGATATCCATAGAGGATCTGATCTTATCCGCAAAAGTCAGAACCCATCCCTCCTTATACTTCGGAAGTTTGGGTTTCAGAGGAAACATATGGGCATTTATGGCATTCAACACCCTCTTATTTTCCTCTCCGGTCAGTTCTATGTAAGCCTCGGCAGATTGACCGGGATGCCGCATCAAGGTCTGCAGGTTATTACTGTACTTTTCATCTCTGCCGAGAATACCCAGATCGTGACAAAGGGAGGAGGTCACCACGTTGGACAAGGTTTTATCGTCTGTCATCCCGTGCCGGATACAAAACTTTACCGCCTCTGCAGTCACTCCCAGAATATGGTCTCCCACCGTGGTCTTATAGTGGTGTTTCTGCTCAAAGGACTCCCGGAAGATCTCAGAGCAGATGATATCACTTCCATAGTATATGATAATTTCTTTAATGTCTTCTCTCATAGTGAACTCTGACTTTTCTGCCAAAGATGGTTAATCCATCGGTCACTGATTCTTTTTGGAAGAGGGATTCTGGGGATTGATTCCCAGACCTCTGTTAATATCTCCTTTCGGATTCTTCCCGAATTCATATTCATTCCCGGGAAGGATGGCGTTCAGGATCACACCCGCAAGAGCCGCGATGGCCAGACTGGTCAGAGTGATGCTGGTGCCACCCACAGAAAATGTGATTCCCTCGGAAAAACCAAGGCCGCTGACAAGGATAACGGCAGCAATGATCAGGTTTCTGGACTGGGTAAAGTCGACCCGGTTTTCCACCACATTTCGTACTCCGATGGCAGAGATCATACCATATAGGATGAAGCTGATACCGCCCACAATGGCGCTGGGCATGGTCCCGATCAGTCCCGCCACTTTAGGGAAGAAGCTTAAGATTATGGCGAAGCAGGCAGCAATCCTGACCACCATGGGATCATAGACATGACTCAATTCAAGAACAACTGTGTTCTCCCCATAGGTTGTATTGGCAGGACCGCCAAACAATCCGGCCAGAGCAGTCGCCAGGCCGTCTCCCATCAAGGTCCTGTGCAGGCCGGGATCCTCCACGAAGTTTTCACCCACTGTTGCGGATATGGCACTGATATCCCCGATATGCTCCATCATGGTGGCGATGGCGATGGGTGCCATAACAAGGATGGCCGTAATATCAAATTTACATAAAACAAAGGGAGGGAAGCCGATAACAGAAGCCTTAGCCACATTGGTAAAATCAAAGATCGCACTCCCGTCTGCATTGGTAAATCCCGCTGCATTCATGATCAGGGCAGCTGCATAGGAAATGGTTACTCCCATGAGAATCGGGATGATCTTAAACATACCCTTGCCCCAGATACTGAAGATCACCACAACGCACAGGGCGATCAGGGCAAGCGGCCAGTTGGTGGACGCATTGCCGATGGCAGAAGGTGCCAGGCTCAGTCCGATACAGATAATGATCGGTCCGGTCACCACCGGCGGAAGATATTTCATCACTCTTTTTACCCCTACCATCTTGATGATCAGGGCCAGCAGAAGGTACATCAGACCTGCCACTACGATACCGCCGCATGCATAACAAACCTTTTCATTCATAGGCATGTCGGCATATTTTCCGGCGGAAAGCCTTGATACCGTCTCAAATCCTCCCAGGTAGGCGAAAGATGAACCCAGAAAAGCAGGCACCTTAAATCTTGAGCAGACATGAAATAAGAGTGTACCTATCCCCGCACACATGAGTGTGACCTGGATAGATATACCCTCTCCGCCAAAATATTTACTTACCAGCAAAGGAACCAGAACTGTTGCTCCAAACATGGCAAACATGTGTTGGAGACCAAGCATCATGACTCTCGGAAGCCCCAGCTCCCTGGCATTTCGAATCGCTTCACGGTTTTCTGACATAACTCTCCCTCCAAAAATGACCTGGATTTCTTTTTACTATATCATATTTTGACCTATATAAAAATAGTCATATTTTACATTTCTATAAAGCCAAATGCGTTGGCCACCGAACTGAGGAGAATGATCACAAGGAAAATCGGGCTCAGATAGCGGATCATCACATTGAAGACTTTTTTTCTTTTGAAGGAACAGCCGTTTTTCTCCACTTCCTCCACAATGGCATCAACACCTATATGTCTGGTCACAACATAGCAGATTGCCAACGCAGCCACAGGCATCATCACGGAATTCGTCAGGAAATCCGCAAAATCAAGAAAAGGCATCCTGAGAATCTTAATAAAAGAAAGGGGGCCGTATCCCATGGAGGAAAGTGTTCCCAGAACAAGCGTGGATATCCCGATCATAATGATCGCTTTCCTCCTGCCGCAGCCCGTTTCATCCACCAGGGTTGATACCGCACTTTCAAGCAGGGCGATGGCGCTGGTCAGGGCAGCGAAAAGCACCAGCACGAAAAAAACAACACCCCCGACCGTGGGATAACCGATACTGGAAAGGACTTTGGGGATGGTTACAAACATAAGGGAAGGGCCACCATTAATGGCCTCGGAATCTCCGCCGGAAAAAGCAAACACTGCCGGGATGATCATCAATCCGGCCATCACTGCAATTCCCGTATCGAACAACTCTACATTTTCCGTGGCATTTTCAATGGAAACATCATCTTTCATGTAAGACCCGAAGGTGATCAGAATTCCCATGGCAATGGACAGAGAGTAAAACATCTGCCCCATGGCTGTCACAACGGTCATCCATGAAAAGTGCTTCAGATCGGGGATCAGGAAATATCTGACTCCCTCCAGAGCGCCCGGCATGGTCAGTACATAGACGACGATCACCAGAGCAAGCACAAGAAGAAGAGGCATCATAATCTTGGAAACCCTCTCAATTCCGTTTTCCACTCCGAGAAAAACTACAAGCAGAACCAAAGCGGCGAACACCACGAACCACAATTCCACTTCATATCCGTTTGTGATAAAGTCGGAAAAATAGCTGTCCCGGGAAAGTGCTTCGGCATTCCCTCGCAGATATTCCGCCAGATATTTGATCACCCAGCCGCCGATGGTTGAATAATAAGGCACGATCAGAATGGGAATAATGGCATTGATCCATCCCCCTGCCTTCACCAGCCTGCTGTTGCTGAACTTCCCGAAAGCACTCACGGGACTTTTTTTGGTCATACGGCCGATGGCAGTTTCCGCCATGATCATGGTATAGCCAAAAGTCAGCGCCAGGATGATATATACCAGCAGGAAGATGCCTCCGCCATACTGGGCCGCCAGATAGGGAAATCTCCAGATATTACCCAGGCCCACAGACGCACCTGCTGCAGCCAGTACAAATCCCAGCTTTCCTGAAAAACTGCTACGATTCTCCTTGTCCATTTCTTTCTCCCCTTTCAGTTTTGCACACGAAGGATATTGTAACAGAATGTCAGCAATTTTTCAATTATAAAAAAATCCGCTGACAGATAATTATCATTCCGTCAACGGATCTTTAGCTCCGGTCTTTTACGCTATGTATTTCGTTTTGCCTTTGACGATGGTACGGATAACCTGACAATCATCGTCCAACAGCACGATATCTGCATCCTTGCCTGGAGTAAGGGAACCTTTAAATTGAGCCAGATTCACAGATTCCGCAGCATTCAGTGATGCGGCACGAACAGCTTTATACATGGGCAGACAAGCATAATCGCGAAGGTTTTTTACAGCATTTGTAAGCCGCAGTACACTGCCTGCGATCGTACCGTCCTCCAACCGGCATTCGATGCCTTTTAGGATGAAAGTCTGCCCGCCATTTTCATATTCCCCATCCGGCATGCCGGCAGAGCAAAGTGCGTCTGAGATCAGCACCAGCTTATCGCCCTTTATCCTCGCCATAAGCGGAAAAAGGGACGCTTTGACGTGGAAAGTATCGGCGATCAATTCCGTATAAATATCCGTGGTCAAAGCAGCTCCGACGACGCCGGGGTCACGGTGGTGCAAACCGGTCATGGCATTGAAAATGTGGGTCACACGGGTGACACCCTGCCTGATCACATCCATAGCCTGTTCATAAGTAGCGTTCGTATGCCCAAGGGAAAGAACTATATTCGTCTTATCCAGCAGAGTCCCGGTGAATTCCATGCCGCCAGGCATTTCGGGAGCATAGGTGATGACCCG
>CACZOS010000083.1 GCA_902782815.1 uncultured Lachnospiraceae bacterium
CTCCACCTGAATATGGTGGAGGGCGGCGTTTCTGTCCAGATGCCTTAATGACTCTTCAATCACGTCATTGACCACTTCCGTGGACAGGTGCAGGTTCATCTGTCCGTTTTCAATCCGGGAAATGGAAAGAAGGTTTTCCACAAGACCGATCAGCCATTCCGAATCGTCATAGATGTCGGTATAAATCTGTTTCAACGTGTCCTCATCGAGCTGACCGAAATGCATCAGCAAAGTACTGGCATTTCCGGAAATGGAGGTGAGGGGTGTACGGATATCATGGGAGATGGAACGAAGAAGGTTGGACCGGAGCTGTTCGTTCTGGGCGACGAAGGCCGCTTCTTCCTTTTCCTCCGCGTTTCTCAGACTCTCCAGAGCCAGGGCACATTCCCCAAGTATGGACATAAAAATACTGTATTCAAAGGACTCCAGGGGTTTACGTTCAAGATGGACTCCGATGACACCGTAACAGTATCCATTAATGAGGATCGGGTGATAAAGGGAATTTGCTTCAGGGTAATGCTCGGAATGGGCACCTGCGATCTGCTGATTGAGGAATACCCACCGGGCGATTTCCTGCTCATTGGAATCCTCCTGTTCAACAACATCTCCGTAAGGAGACCGGTTGAAAAGGATCCCTTCACCCAGTTCTTTCCTGTCATCCAGAGGATAGATGACGATGTCATGATTCAGGAGGGTGGTCACCTGATTCGCGGTGATCCTGACTACCTCTTCCGCGCTCTCTGCTTTCTGCAGCAGCTGATTGGTATCCAGAAGGACCTTGGTACGAAATGCCTCCAGGGCAGAATGTCTGGCATTTTCCTTCAGACGATTGGCCAATGAACCGGTGATCAGGGAGGCGATGAGCATGATGGCGAAGGTGACCGCATACTCCGTCTGATAGGTATGGAAACTGAATTTGGGTTCGATAAAAAAATAATTAAAGAGAAGAACACTGGCCAGAGAGCTCAACGCACTGTAAAAAGGGCTTGTGGTGGTCACGGAGATAATGAGGACGCCCAGAATAAAAACCGTGATGATATTGGATTCCGAGAACCCGAACCTCGTGAAGATCAGACCCACTGCAGTGGACACGATCAGAAGGAACAAGGCAAGAAAAGAATCCTTCCAGGTGGGCCGGGTGAAGTTGAAACGGTTTATCCGTTCGTTCCGGCGCTTCAGGTCTGCCGAGGAATCGGGGATAATATACACATCCACATCGGGAGCATTGAGTATGATCTGCTCGGTGAGGGGCGTTTTACTCCAGAAATGCTGTTTTTTAAAGCCGCTCCGGCCGACAACGATCTTGGTGGTGCCGGATACATGGGCGTATTCCGCGATCTGGACAGGGATATCATCTCCGATTATGGTTGTGACGGATGCACCGCTTTGCTCCGCAAATTTGATGTTGTTCTGAAGCCTCAGCTTATTCTCCTCCGAGAGAGTATCATAATTCGTCGGCTTAATATAGATGGCGGTCAGGGCAGCATTAAACCCCACAGCCATCCTGGCAGCAGCGGCGATGACTTTCTGGTTGGAAGGTGAGGGGGAGAGACAGACAAGGATCCGTTCTCTGTTTTCTAAAGCCTTCTCCATTACGTTCATTCCTTTTCCGGTCATGTGTATTTATACTGATTTTACCACACGCAGGATACGGACGCTATCATTTGTTTCAGGCTTTCCCTGTTGCCGGGTCATTTATAGAAATGTTTTATCGCCAGATAGCACACAACAAACAGTGCTATGGTACAGACGATCAAAAGTAAGCTTTCCAAAGATTCCACCTCCGGGGCAAAGCATGCTGTTTGTTCAGGGCTTTTGTTAAATATGGAAACATTTCCGGATGTCCTTTTGTTCTCCCAGGACAAGCATGGTGATATCACTCGATAAAACGGTATCCGGTGTGACTGAAAGATGGGTTTTACCCTTTTCTCTTACTGTCACGATATTGATTCCGTACCGTTTCCGGATATCGATCTGCCCTACTGTCTTTCCAACCCATTCTTTGGGAACCGTCACTTCGAAAATGGCGTGCTGATCATCCAGCTTGATATAGTCCAGGATATGATCCGAAGTATATCGTATGGCAGCCCATTCCGCGATCTGTTTTTCCGGATTGATCCCCTCGTCCGCCCCGTTCCGCAGAAGAAACTTCTTCTGTACCTTCCGGTCGGCTCTGGAAACGATCATTTTTCCACCCAGTTCCCTGAGCAGGGATGTGGTTTCAAGAGAACTCTGAAAATCGCTGCCGATGGTCACGATACATACATCGTAATTATCTACACCCAGGGAGCGGAGAAAATCCTCGTTGGTAGAATCGCCGATCTGGGCATCTGTCACCAGGGGAAGAATAAAGTTGATGCGGTCTTCCTCCTTATCGACAGCCATGATCTGATGGCCCATCTCATGGAGTTTACGGGCAAGATAAAAACCGAAACGATTTACTCCGATCAGTAAAATTGATTTCATTTTCTTTTTCCTCCCTATAACCTATTGACTAAATGAAATATCTGATGTCCCTTTTTGTTGTCTTACCGTCTAACCCACATTGATC
>CACZOS010000084.1 GCA_902782815.1 uncultured Lachnospiraceae bacterium
CGGGGAAGATCTTGTCCACCCGTCGGCGAGTGTGATCAAAATCTTCCTGATGGCGTATATTTTCCAGCTGGAGAAGGAGGGAAAGCTTTCTCTGACGGAACGCGTTCCCATCCGGCAGGAGGATATGGCCGAGTCCTGCGGTGTTCTGAATTATCTGAAGGACGTGAAGGAGCTGTCTGTGAGGGATCTCGTGGAACTGATGATCATCATCAGTGACAACGCAGCTACCAACGTCCTCCTTTCGCTCGTGGGAATGGAAAACATCCAGCGGTATCTTGAAAAGGGACTTTCCCTCAGGGCGACCAGGTTCCGGCGGAAAATGATGGACTTTGAGGCTGCCCGGAAAGGCTTCCAGAATGATACCTCGGCCAGGGAGACTGCCGATCTTCTGGAAAGCATCTACCGGCGGGAGCTGGTATCCCGGGAAGCATCGGAGAGTATGCTGAAGATTTTAAAGGAACAGCAGTTTACCGACCTGATCCCGGGGTTTCTGGAGGAACTGGTCCCCGAACGGGAGATCGCCCATAAATCCGGAGGGCTTTCCCATGTGGTACATGATGCCGGGATCATAGATTATGGAAAGGCACCTCTGCGCCTCTGCTTTTTCAATTCCGAGGTGGATGTGCCCTCCTTAAGCAGGCTGATCGCAGAGGCATCCAGGGATATCTACCTGGCAGTACAGGATACCTGAGAGGGACTATGCTATGACAAAAGATATGACCAAAGGGGCGATACTGCCCTCCCTGATCGGGTTTACGGTCCCTCTGATATTGGGAAATCTTCTGCAGCTTACCTACAACGCGGTGGACAGCATGATCGTGGGCAGATATGTGGGGAAAGAAGCGTTGGCGGCGGTGGGAACAAGCAATCCCCTGATGACGCTGGTGCTTCTGTTCACAAACGGGATCTGCCTGGGAGCCGGTATCCTGGTAAGCTTTCATTACGGGGCAAAAGAAACGGAGACCCTGAAGAGACAGGTGAGTACCGGTATGCTGGCGGGAATCGTATTTTCACTGGCAGTCGGCGTGATCATCTCCATATTCGCGGGCTCCATCCTTTCTCTTCTTCGGGCAGACGCCGCCATTGTTCCCATGGCATCCGGGTATCTTAGGATCATCATGATGGGGCTGGCGGCAAGCTTCCTGTACAATTATCTGGCAAGCATGCTGAGAGCCATGGGAGACAGCCGCTCGCCCCTGTACTTTCTGGGGATCAGCGCGGTTCTGAATATCGCGGGGGATCTTTTCCTGGTCGTCGGGCTGAAGCTTGGGATCCTGGGAGCCGCCCTCAGCACCATCATCTGTGAGGGGCTGTCTGCTTTATTCTGCTGGATCTATATTTACCGCCGGATCCCGGAGCTCCGGCTAGGAAAAAGGTGGCTGGTATTTGATAAAAGTCTGTTGAAAACGACGCTTTCCTACGGGATCGTCAGTGCCCTGCAGCAGTCCACCGTACAGCTCGGAAAGCTGGCGGTGCAGGCCTTTGTAAACACCCTCGGGGTCAATTCCACGGCGGCTTTCAATGCCACAAACCGGATGGACGATTATGCCATGGTGCCGGAACAGAATCTTGCCCACGGGATGAGCAGCGTCATGGCGCAGAACGTGGGAGCCCACAGGTCGGACCGGGTGAAGAAGGTATTCCGATACGGAATCTGTCTGGAGCTCTCCTTCGGGATCCTTGTCGGCATTCTTCTGTTTTTCGGGGCAGGCTGGATCATGAGCCTGTTTTCAAAGGATCCGGAGGTCATTTCGGAGGGTGTGAAGTACCTTCACCTGATCGCCTTCATGTATCCCCTGCCGGCACTTACCAACGGGATCCAGGGATACTTCCGGGGGACAGGCGATCTGAAGGTGACATTATACAGCAGCATGGTCAATATGGGTGTCCGCGTGCTCTGCTGTTATATTCTGATGTTCCGCCTGGGATTTGGATTTGAGGCCATCCCCTGGTCTTATTTTGCCGGGTGGATCGCCATGATGACGGCGGAGGTGCCTGTGCTGGCTGTGCGCATCAGAAGGACAGGCTCCTGATCTCTCTGTCCGGGAATCCGGAGCAGGAGGCAGTGCATGGCTTCGGGGCTGCTATGTGTGGAATATAAAAGGATGATATCACGAAGAGGTGCTTCATGTTATGGATAAACAGGAAAAAATTGTATTCTGTAAGGGCGGCGGCTGTACGGCGAAGCTCGGCGCGGGCGTTCTGTCCCGCATATTGGAAAAACTGCCGGAAGGACCAAAGGATCCGGCTCTTCTGGTAGGGTTTGACAGCCATGATGACGCGGCGGTCTACCGGCTTTCAGAGGATATCGCGGTGGTGCAGACCCTGGATTTCTTTCCGCCGATGGTGGAGGATCCTTATCTGTTCGGGAAAATAGCGGCA
>CACZOS010000085.1 GCA_902782815.1 uncultured Lachnospiraceae bacterium
CTCCCGGCCCCGGACGGCTGTTTTTCTTTATCAGTTTTTCTTAGCCATGCTGAGTCGCAGAAGAGCCCTCTTCAATGCCAGTTCGGCACGAATCACATTCGCCTCGCCGGATTCGCTTTTCAGGCGTCGTTCGGCACGGACCCGGGCCTCCTCAGCCCTCTTGGCGTCTATATCTTCCGGCCATTCGACCGCCTCAGTCAAGATGGTGACCCGGTCACCCAAAATCTCCACAAAACCCTTATGAAGAGCAGCTTCCCGCTTATTACCCTCCTCGTCGGTGATGGTCATCTGACCCGGAGCGATCATCTGGGTCATGGGGATATGGTTTGCATAGACCCCCACCTCACCCTCGGTGGTGTTGTATTCCACCATGGCCACATCACCGGAATAGAAGATCTTCTCCGGAGTGTATATCTCAAGTCTTAAAAGCTTATCTGCCATAGGATCACCTACTTATTGAATCTGGCCACGACATCTTCCATGCTTCCCGCATTCAGGAACATACCTTCCGGGATCTCATCATATTTCCCCGCAAGAAGATCCTTGAATCCCTGAATGGTATCTGCCAGCTGGACATAACGACCGCCTGTTCCGGTGAACTGTTCCGCAACGAAGAAGGGCTGAGAGAGGAATCTCTGTACCTTACGGGCCCTGCCCACCAGGATCTTCTCATCCTCGGAAAGCTCATCCATACCCAGAATGGCGATGATGTCCTGAAGTTCTTTATAGCGCTGCAGGATCTCCTGGACCCCACGGGCCACGTTATAATGTTCCTCGCCAACCACCTGGGGATCCAGGATCCGGGACGTGGATTCCAACGGATCCACCGCCGGATAGATACCCTGTTCCACGATGGAACGGGACAGTACGGTGGTGGCATCCAGATGGGCAAATGTGGTGGCCGGAGCCGGGTCAGTCAGGTCATCCGCCGGCACGTAGACGGCCTGCACGGAGGTGATGGATCCGTTCTTTGTGGAAGTGATCCTCTCCTGCAGGGCACCCATCTCTGTCTGCAGGGTAGGCTGATAGCCAACCGCACTGGGAACACGGCCCAGAAGCGCAGACACCTCGGAACCCGCCTGGGTAAAACGGAAAATATTATCGATGAACAGAAGGACGTCCTTTCCTCCCTCATCACGGAAACTCTCGGCGATGGTCAGTCCCGAAAGTCCCACTCTCATACGGGCTCCCGGCGGTTCATTCATCTGCCCGAAGACCATGGCGGTCTTCTCGATAACGCCGGATTCGCTCATTTCACGGTAGAGGTCGTTCCCCTCACGGGTCCGTTCCCCGACACCGGTAAATACCGAATATCCGCCGTGCTCTGTGGCAATATTACGGATCAGTTCCTGGATCAGTACCGTCTTGCCTACGCCGGCGCCGCCGAAAAGCCCGATCTTTCCACCCTTCTGGTAGGGGCAGAGAAGGTCTACCACCTTGATGCCTGTCTCCAGGATCTCTGTGTCGGTGGACTGTTCGGTGAAAGTGGGCGCCTTCCGGTGGATCGGCTTGCGCTCCACCCCTTCCGCCAGAGGTTTATTGTCAATGGGTTCTCCCAGCACATTGAAGATACGGCCAAGGGTCACCTCACCCACGGGCATGGTGATGGGGCCGCCTGTGGCAACCGCTTCCATCCCTCTCACCAGACCGTCTGTCGGTCCCATGGCAATGCATCTTACGGTGTCATCTCCGAGGTGCTGGGCAACCTCTGCCACCAGCCGGGTCCCGTCCTGCCTGCGGATCTCAACGGCATCATTGATCTCCGGAAGGACACCCTGACTGTACTTGATGTCAAGAACGGCACCGATGACCTGGGTAATTATACCTGTATTTTGTGCTGCCATCTGTTTACTCCTTTTGTGATTAATTCAGTGCTTCCGCACCGGATATGATTTCTGTCAATTCCTGTGTGATCGCGCCCTGCCTTGCACGGTTATAAGCAAGGGAAAGTTTGGCGATCATCTCTTCCGCGTTGGTGGTCGCGGCATCCATAGCCTGCATACGGGCTCCGTTCTCACTGGCGATGGCCTCGATGAATGCTCCGTAGATGACGCTGCCCAGATATCTGGGAATAAGCATCCCGAGGGCTTCCTCGGCCTCCGGTTCATAGTTCATCGGGGTATTTCGGTCAGATTTCTTATCCTCACTGCCGCCTTCCTCATCCTGTGATCCGGCAGCCTCTGTATCTTCCGGCTGGATATCCACCGGAAGAAGACGAGTCATCATGGGGATATGGGCCACAGTATTTTTGAAAAAGGTATAGGCCAGGTAGATTTCCCCGATCTCTCCTTGGTTGTATGCTTCCAGGATCTTATCTGTCATCTCCACAGCATCGGAAACCAAAGGCTCGTTGATCATGTCCGAATCATCGGATACGATCTGGTAGCCCCTCCGGCTCAGATATTCGATTCCCTTTCGTCCGATACCGTAAATAACCGTATTCTCCGGCAGCAGGCCATGTTCCGCCAGCTGTTTGACCACGTTGCTGTTGTATCCCCCGGCCAGACCACGGTTTGAGGTGATCACGATGACCGCCTTTTTCGGACAGCCGTTGGATTTCAGGTAGGGATGGTCCAGATCACCGGATCTTTTCATGATGGACCGGATGGTCTCCTGGGTCTTTATGAAATAGGGTTTGGCGTTCTCCGCCCTGGTCTTGGCCCTCTGGAGCTTGACCGTGGCCACCAGTTTCATCGCCTTGGTGATCTGCTGGGTACTCTGGATACTCTCCTTACGCCTTTTTATATCTCTCATTGATGCCATATGCGCTCACCACCTTAAAACTGGGCCTTGAACTCTTCAATGGCTTTCCTGATCAGCCAGTCATTCTCCTCCGTGATCTCCTTGGTGTCGCGGATGGAGGCATAGACTTCGGGATATTTGGTATCGATAAACTCCAGGAGCCCTCTCTCAAATTCAAGGATGCGGTTCACCGGAATATCAATGAGATGCTTTTTGGTCAGGGCATAGATCGTGACGATCTGCTTCTCTACAGGCAGCGGCTTATACTGCGGCTGCTTCAGGACCTCACGGATACGCTCGCCCTGGGCCAGCCTGCTCTTGGTATCCTCATCCAGCTCGGATCCGAACTGGGCGAAAGAAGCAAGCTCTCTGTACTGGGCAAGTTCGGTACGGATAGGTCCGGCAATCTTCTTCATGGCCTTGATCTGGGCCGATCCTCCTACACGGGATACCGAGAGCCCCGCGTTGATGGCAGGCCGGAAACCGGCATTGAAGGCCTCTGTCTCCAGATAGATCTGCCCGTCCGTGATGGAGATGACGTTGGTCGGAATATAGGCGGACACATCGCCGGCCTGGGTCTCGATGATGGGGATGGCCGTGAGAGATCCTCCCCCCAGTTCATCCGAAAGGCGTGAAGCCCTCTCAAGAAGTCTGGAATGCAGATAGAAGACATCTCCGGGGTAAGCTTCCCGTCCCGGCGGTCTTCGAAGGAGCAGGGACAGGGTACGGTAGGCCGCGGCATGTTTGCTGAGGTCATCATAGATCACCAGCACATCCTCACCCTTCTCCATCCACTCTTCGCCGATGGCGCATCCCGCATATGGCGCAATATACTGTAAAGGAGCCAGCTCACTGGCTGTGGATGCCACAACGGTGGTGTAATCCATGGCTCCGTATTCATTGAGGGTCTTTACGATGGCAGCCACGGTGGAAGCCTTCTGACCGATGGCCACATAGATGCAGTGCATGTTCTGGCCTTTCTGGTTGATGATGGTATCCACGGCAATAGCTGTTTTTCCCGTCTGCCTGTCCCCGATGATCAACTCACGCTGACCCCTGCCGATGGGGATCATGGAATCGATGGCCTTGATTCCGGTCTGCACCGGCGTATCAACAGGCTGACGATCGATTACCCCGTGGGCAACCCTCTCGATGGGACGGACTTTGCTTGTCTCTATGGGGCCTTTCCCGTCGATGGGCTGGCCCAGCGCATTGACGACACGGCCTGTCATGGCATCGCCGACCGGCACTACCACCACCCGTCCGGTGGTTCTGACTGTGTCCCCTTCGTTAATGTTTTTATGATCTCCCAGCAAAACGGCGCCGACATTGTCCTCCTCCAGGTTCAGTACCATACCGGACACATCCCCGGGGAATTCCAGCAGCTCACCCTGCATGGCGTTCTCAAGACCATGAATACGGGCGATTCCGTCTGCCACCTGGATGACGGTTCCCACGTCCGAGGTCTCCAGTTTTGCCGTATAGTTTTTTATCTGTTCCTTAATGACGGAACTGATCTCTTCCGGTCTTAAATTCATGGCGTTTTCTACACCTTCCTTCTATAATTTAAAGAAATTAAAGACTTGTATCTCTCTTCCGGTTCACTCAGGACCTGTCTGTTAAAAATCCCGGCTCACACCTGAAGCATGCCCAGTTCCCTGGTCAGCTTATCCAGCTGGGTCTTTAAACTGCTGTCCACAACCCGGTCATCAATGCGGATGATCAGCCCTCCCAGGATAGACGGATCCACCTTGTAGTCCATCTCGAAGGTATGATATCCGGTGGTGGCCACAAGTCTGTCCTCCACAGCTTTTCGCTGGGCATCAGAAAGGTCCACCGCGGAAATGACATGGGCTGTTCCGATCCCCTTATGCTTCTTCACCCGGCGGATGAAATAGTCAAAGATGGGGAGAATCTCATTATAGCGGTCCTTGGTCACGATGATGTGAAGAAAACCCACCATATCTCCGGACACTCTGCCTTGGAATACTTTCTCGATGAAGGCAGTCTTCTCTTCTTTTCTGATCTTAGGGTGATTAAAGAGCCTGAGCATATCTTCGTTCCCGAGAAATGCATCGCGGACGAAGCAGGCTTCCTCAAACAGCGTATCCATGCTGTCCTTCTCCAAAGCCAGCTCAAACAGGGCATCACCGTAAGTAGAGCTCACTAGTTTAGCCATGTCTCATCCCCTATTTCCTCTAATGTCTGCTCGATGAGGGCATTCTGCTTTTCCGCATCCAGGGATGCCGCAACGATCTTCTCGGACATGAGAGAGGCCACAGAGATCATCTCCTGCTTCACCTCGTCCTTGACCCTCTTCTTCTCAAGCTCTGCCTCCTGACGGGCGGAAGCGATAATGCGGGAGGCCTCCTGCCTTGCATCATCCACGATCTCGTCCTCACGCCTCAGGGCTTTGGTCCTGGCATCGCTCAGGATCTGCTCCGCTTCTTTATCAATATTCTTTATCTTTCCGTCATATTCTTCTTTGATGCGAAGGGCTTCTTCCCTGTTCTTCGCTGCTTCCTTCTGGTCATTCTCCACCCTTTCCTTCCGCTCATTGAGTATTTTGCGGACAGGATCCAGCAGGAGCTTGCTCGCCACCATAAATATAATGAAGACGGCGATTCCCTGGAATACCAGCTGAAAGAGAAGCTGCGCATCCAAACCGAATATACGGTTATCCAGCTGCGCTAGTAATATCACCGGTGCGCCTCCTTTCGATTTCCTCGGGCGACCACAATCTTATAATCTTCCGAACAGCGGATTGGCAAACAACAGGATCATTCCCACAACCAGGCCGTAAAGACCTGTGGTTTCCGCAACAGCCTGTCCCAGAAGCATGGTGGACATGATCTCTCCCCTGGCACCCGGGTTACGTCCCACTGCGGCAGCGCCGTAACCTGCGGCGATTCCCTGGCCTACGCCGGGTCCGATACCGGCGATCAGGGCAAGACCTGCGCCAATTGCTGAACAACCTAATACAAAACCTTCGTTTGTAATCTGTGACATGATAAAATCCTCCTTAAATGTAGTTTCTGGAATAAATGACTGGTTTCCCCTCTGTAATCGGGAAGTCTCCTTCCCGGTGATCTTTCGGTCAATCTGCGTATTTGTCCTGAATAAATGTCATGGTCAGCATTCCGAATACGAATGTCTGGATCGCTCCGGAAAACAGATCCAGATAGGTGTGCAGGAACGCCGGCAGCCCGATCTTCATAAACCAGGGCATCAGGGCGTACCACAGGCCCAGCATGATGGTGCCTGCCAGCACATTTCCAAACAGACGCAGGGACATGGAGACCGGTGTCGCAAATTCACTGATCACATTAACAGGGAAAAAGATGGGGAATGGTTCAAACAGATCTTTGATAAACTTAATCCCGTTGCTCTTGATCCAGGCATACTCGATCATCACAAATGTGATCAGGGCCAGGGACAGAGTGGTTCCAAAGTCCGCGGTGGGTGCCCGAAGCCCGAAAAGACCGGAGATATTGCTGACCAGGATAAATGCCATCAGAGACTCCACGTAGTTTAAATACGCCGGTGCATGATGTCCCATATTGCTGTAGACCAGCCCGTCAAGCATCTCGACGATCAGTTCCACGGCATTCTGCACACCGTTGGTCTCACCGGTCCGGTAGGCCTTCATGACATAATGCCTGGCAAACAGAATCAGGCCGATCAGCACGATGCAGACGATCACGGTACTTACCATCGTGGTATTGATGGAGAGTTCCTGTCCGAAGAGCTTGAACTCATAGTAGCTGTGTATATAAAAGTCCACGTCGCCGCTGCTGCTTAAAAGCACTTCACTTCCCATATTTTCACCTTCCTTTCCTCCGTAGTTGTTTAGTTATATATACATTTGTGTAGACATGGAGATGGGCGGAAACCTTCAGGCCGATCATCCCGATGACCACACCGGGAAAGCTGATCAGGCTGAATTTCAGTCCCAGCCATGCCGCCACAAGCATAACTATCGTCCTCATTAAACTGTATATAATGCTGCTTCTCACCGCCCGGGACCGATCCATGGTCAGGACCCTTTTAATCCCCGCCGCCATGCTGACGGCACATCCGACGGCCACAAGGGTACCGATCAGAAGACCCAGGCTGTAACTCCCCTTATTGGGGACCAGCGCCAGACCGATGAGTTCAAAGACGGCGCTGTAGATCAGACATCCGAAGATCAGGTCCAGCAGCGTCTCGTTTGTATTTCGGAATCTTTCCCTGATTCTGTTCACGGTCCGGTTCCCCATTTTCATCTCATCTCTCTTCCCGGCTTACGGTTCCCAGAGGTCATCCGGGCGGTCTCCCGGATCATCCTCATGGAACGTTCCCCTGCCCGTGGACTCCTCCATGCGTGGTTCCGGACAGTTTTCCATCCGGGAAGCTCCATTACTCCTCAGGCCCCCTCCGGAACGCAGGCCCGTACTCCCCAGCGGAGCAAATCTTCTTATTATGTGGTAACAGCTCCGGAAACCTGCCAGGATCCCCAGGACCAGAAAAAGGACGAAGAGGAGTTCGCTCCCTGTCTTTTTCATGACCAGGCTGCCCAGCCAGGCGCTGAAAAATACGGAGACCAGCATGGTGATCCCGATCTGGGTGACCAGGATGAGCATGCGCAGGGGATGTTTTTCCTTCTGCCTGCTCATGGGCTGATCAGCTCCAGGATGATGCGGTCGGCCGCCGCCTCCATGGCCTGCCTCATCAGGTCAAAACAGGCTTCATAGGCCTCTTTATTATCCTCCATCACATCCGGGATCTCCTCCTCCATATCGATGAAGGTCCCCAGGAACATACAGGTGGTATTCACTTCAAAATGTTCCCGGATATGATCCGTCTCTCCCTTTCCCATGGTGAGGACCAGATCGGCCCCATCCATATCCTCCTGGGTCAGTTCCGATGACCTTTTGGTCACTTCCTCGCAGCCGTTCTCATATAAGACCGCCGCTGCCTTGGGGGAAATCGGCTCGGAAAACAGAACGATCAGACCTCTGGAGATCACTTCCACATTGGTGATGTTTTTCTGACGGAAAATCTTCTTTAATATGGCCTCTGCCAAAATGCTCCTGGTCAGGTTGTTTTCTCCCACCAGGATGATCTTTTTGTCACTCAACTTCTCACCTCCTGCATGAGATCACACGGTATCCCGCTGCCTTTAACATGCGGTTCATGATCGCGTCGCCCAGTTTCTCATCGAAAAAGCTCTCCGCGTAGATATAGTCTGCCCCGGAGGCATCCATCTCCCGGAGCACGCGGTAGAGATTGGCCGCAATGGTCTGCGGCTGTTCCCTGGAACCGACACTTTTCGCTATTCCTTCCGGATACAGGGACAGGGTTTCCTCCGTCCCGATAATGCCGACAGTAAAGCCCTCAGCCTGTCTGAGAACAGTCAATTCATTGATCTTTTTCACCACCCGGGCAGTCTCCCCTTCAACCAGGATCATCTGTCCCTTTGGCGCGTAATGGCGGTATTTCATCCCCGGCGCCTTCGCCACGAGGTCTTTTGCCGGAGTTCTTCCCGCGATGGCAGGGTCGATCTCCGCCTCACCCACCAGGTCCGTGATCTCCTCAAGGGAAATATAGCCAGGGCGAAGGATGATGGGATGGTCTCCGGTCATGTCCACAATGGTGGATTCGATACCGATCCCCACGGGACCGCCGTCCAGGATCATGGGGATCCTTCCCTTCATGTCCTCGTATACATGTACGGCACGGGTGGGGCTGGGTCTTCCCGAGATATTGGCGCTGGGTGCCGCGATGATTCTCCCGCTGCGGCGGATAAATTCCCTGGCATCCGGATGGGAGGGCATGCGGATCGCCACCGTATCCAGGCCTCCCGTGGTCGTGGAGGGGACGGTCCTCTTCCTGGGAAGGATCACCGTCAGGGGGCCGGGCCAGAAGGCATCCATGATCTTCCCGGCGTCCGGGCTCACCTCCGCGGCTATCTCTTCCACCTGCGCCGTATCCACGATATGCATGATCAGCGGATTGTCCGACGGACGTCCCTTCGCCTCATATATGCGGGCGCTGGCATCCGGATTCATGCCGTCCGCCCCAAGTCCGTAGACCGTCTCCGTGGGAAAAGCCACCAGCCCCCCCGCCCGGATAATCTCTCCCGCGCGGTTCATGGTCTGTTCTCTTTCCTCCTCGGATATGGTCGTCAGATCGATTAATTCTGTGTACAAAAAATCCCTCCATACTACGAAAAGATATGCGTATTGTAGATATCATACCATTTCTTGAGGTAAATTGCCATCAATTCTTGGAGGAAAATACACCCCGGAGACTGCGAGGAATCCGGGGCGCCTGGTTCACGGAAAACAACAGACTGCCGTGAAATGATTTTACTGTATCCTGACCATATCATATTTTCCATATTTTTACAATATTTTTCGAATTAAGATTTCCGTCAGATTTTTCTTCTTTACAGTTTAAGAATTAATGTATATACTGGGGTAAGAATTATGAGGATAAGGAGGATACGCGTATGATCATCGAGAAATTAAATGAAAATCAGATCCGATGCATATTGGAGAAGAAAGATCTGGAAAAGCGTCAGCTGAAGTTGTCTGAGCTTGCATACGGCTCCTCCAAGGCCAAGGCTTTATTCCGTGACATGATGGAAAAAGCAGCCGAGGAATGCGGATTCAGAGCGGACAATATCCCTCTTATGATCGAGGCCATCCCCATCTCCCTGGACTGTCTGGTCCTGGTGGTGACCAAGGTGGAAGATCCGGAGATGCTGGATACCCGCTTTTCCCGGTTCTCTTCCCCTGCCGGGGCGGAGGATGACGGGGATGAGGAATACACGGACCTCTCCTATGGGGAGGAGCAGTCCGCAGATGAGACGGATGACGATTCCTCCTGGACGGAGAATAACGAGTCTGCTGATCTTCTTGGCTCCTTCAGCCAGGCGATCCGGTCCGCGAAACAGGATCTCCTCAGAAACAAATCCGGAAAGGATGTGGTCAGGCCCCTGGCTGACCAGATATTTGCCTTCGATTCCCTGGATGAAGTGATCCGCCTCTGCGGCCATCTGACTCCCTTCTACAGAGGTGAAAGTCATTTGTATAAGGACCTTTCCCAGGGAGTGTACTACCTGGTCCTGATGAAAAAAGATATGGACGAGGCCTTGTATGACCGTGCCTGCACAATCTGCTCCGATCACGGGGAGTGCATAAAGACATCCTACGGATCTCTCTCCTATTTTAAGGAGCACTTCCGGCTGGTCTGCTGGGAGGATGCCCTGGGGATCCTCGAAAGCCTTAACATCTGACGGGACTATCCCTGATCTTATCTGAGAAAGAAAAAACTCCGAAGGATCCATCCGGATCCTGTCGGAGTTTTTTGATTTTCACAGCTTATTATGCTGTGGCAAGATATTCGTTGATCGCTTTGAGGACCGCATCAGCGTCCATCCCGTGGACCATGCATGCCTCTTCCAGGGATTCCATGGCGGAAGCCGGACATCCGACGCAATGCATACCGGCATTCATCAGGATTGCGGCAATCCCCATATCCATCTGGAGCATCTCACCGATCAGTGTACTTTTTGTTACCTGTGCAGCCATATAGCATACCTCCTAATCCTTTACTCGAATCAGAAGTGAGTATAAACCATCCCGTGGAAAAAAGCAAGGACAAACTTTCCTGTTCCTTTTTCTTATTTATCCATCTCTCTCAGGAGATTGATCAGCTCGATGGCACCGAGTGCACATTCATATCCCTTATTTCCGGCCTTGGAACCTGCTCGTTCGATGGCCTGCTCGATATTCTCCGTGGTGATCACGCCGAACATTACCGGAATCTTTGCCTTAAGGCTAACCTGGGCAATACCCTTGGCAGACTCGTTGCATACAAGGTCATAGTGGCTGGTTGAGCCGCGGATCACTGAACCCAGGGCGATGATGGCGTCATATTTCCCGGAATCTGCCATTTTCTGACAGATCAGGGGAAGTTCAAAGGCTCCCGGAACCCAGGCCACATCAATGTTTTCTTCCTTGATTCCATGACGTACCAGGCCGTCGATGGCGCCGCCCAGCAGCTTGCTTACGATAAATTCATTAAATCTGGGGCAGACGATACCGATTCGCTCCTCTCCTCCGACCACTTTTCCTTCCAATACGTTAACTCCCATGTCATTTCCTCCTGTTTTTTCTTTATATTAATTATTTATAGTTGGTGATATGTCCCATCTTCTCCTGTTTGGTCTTCAGATAGAAAAGATCATCCGAGTTGGCCTCGATCTGGATGGGCACCCGTTCCACGATCTCGATGCCGTAGCCGGACAGACCGATGAGCTTCAAGGGGTTGTTGGTCAGCAGCCGGAGCTGGTGAACACCCAGGTCCGCAAGGATCTGCGCTCCGATTCCATAATCACGCAGGTCTTCCGGAAATCCCAGAGCCAGGTTCGCCTCCACGGTGTCCATACCCTGATCCTGAAGTTCGTAAGCTCTCAGCTTGTTGATCAGGCCGATCCCCCGTCCCTCCTGTCTCATATAGAGGAGAACGCCCCGTCCTTCCTCTTCGATCATCCTCAAAGCGGCTGCCAGCTGCTGCCCGCAGTCACAACGGCGTGATCCGAAACCGTCCCCGGTAAGGCATTCGGAATGTACACGGCATAAAACCGGTTTCCCGTCTGCCACATCTCCCTTGACCAGAGCCACGTGGTGCTCTCCGGTCAGTTTATTGACGAAACCGATGATGCGGAAATGTCCGAACTTCGACGGGAAATTGGCATCCGCCTCACGGCTGACAAAGTTTTCCGTCCGCCTGCGGTATTCGATCAGGTCCTCGATGGACACGATCTTTAAGTCAAACTCTTTGGCAAAAGCGAAGAGTTCTTCTCCTTTGGCGATGGACCCTTCCTCGTTGAGGATCACACAGCGCAGGGCTACGGGTCCGCAGTCTGCCATGTGGGACAGGTCGACGGAGGCCTCCGTAAATCCCGACCGTTTTAAAACGCCGCCGTTCTGGGCCACCTTCGGGGCCATATGTCCGGGCCTGCGGAAATCCGCTGCCGTGGAATCCGTATCTGCCGCTGTCTTGACGGTCATGGCCCGGTCATGGGCGGATATCCCGTTGGCTGTTTTCACGGCGTCGATGGTTATGGTAGATACCGCGGCGTACTGTTCCCTGCTCTCCCAGATCAGGTCTTCCAGGCCCAGCCTTCTGGCCGTTTCCTCCGTCATGGGTATGGCCAGGGTTCCCTTGGCGTTGGTCATCATGAAATTCACCGCCACCGCCGTGGCCTTGCCGGCCGCCATCACCAGGGCTCCGGTGCTTTCCGCCGTCCTGTCGTCCGCCAGCACCACCATGTTTCCGGCTTTGATCTCCTCCAGAGCCTCCTCCACGGTATTGAACTCACAGCTCATCTCATCTTCAATAATAAAATCTCCCATTTTTTTCCTCCTGTCTATCTTTAAGGTTCCGAAACCCTGCCTGTTGAAAATGGCTCGGTCTCAAAAACCGTGTTCTGCCAAAAATTCCATGGTGATCTTCGACTCCTTTTTTTCCTCGGCCTGGAAATGGAGGAGTTTCTCCACATATTTGCCGATCATATCGGTCTCCAGATTCACCGTATCTCCCGGTTTTTTGGAAAGAAGAGTGGTATTGGCACCGGTGTGGGGAATGACCGAAACCGAAAAACCTGAGGAATCCACGTCCGCCACCGTAAGGCTGATGCCGTCGATGGTGATGGAGCCTTTGCTCACGATATATTTTAAGATCTCTTTTTCCGCGCTGATCACGATCCATATGGCATTGTCATCCCGGGTCATGGAGATTATGGTCCCCGTCCCGTCGATGTGCCCGGCAACGATATGGCCGCCGAACCGGCCGTCCGCCGCCATGGCCCGCTCCAGATTGACCCTGCTTCCCCCCTGCAGGTCTCCCAGATTGGTCCGGCGAAGGGTCTCATGCATGACATCCACACTGTAGCTGCTCTGATCAAAGGAGACCACGGTCAGACATACGCCGTTGGTACAGATACTGTCCCCCAGATGAATATCCTCCAGGATCTTCTGTGCCTCCACGGTGATGACCGCGGATTTAGCTCCTTTTTTGATGGAGCGGATGGTTCCCACTTCCTCGATTATTCCTGTAAACATAGCTAACGCCTCACTTTCTTATCCCCGGGATCCTGATCTCCCATGGGAGATCAGTCTGTCCTCCCGTAGGTGATCAGCAGATCTTCTCCAAATTCTTCCACGGAGATCTTCCTGAATCTCCACGCTTCATCCGCCCTGTCCTTTCCCTTGCCTTCCACGGGAGACCTGGCTTCGGCTCCCCCGAAGATCTTCGGGGCGATAAAACAGTAGGCCTTCCGGACGATTCCGGCTTCCAGGGCAGCTGCGTTGAGGGTTCCTCCTCCCTCCAGAAGAATACCGTCTATCCGCCTTTCTCCCAGTTCGTCCATGAGGAAGTTCAGATCCAGAGACCCCCCACAGGCAGGCAGAGGGATCACCTCCGCCCCCGCCCGGGTGAGGGCGGTCCTTTTTTCCGGGTCTGCTCCCTCCACACAGGCAACGATCAGGGGGTATTCTCCGGCAGTTCTGACCAGCCGGCAATCCAGCGGAATACGCAGATGGCTGTCACAGACGATACGGACCGGATTTCTTCCGCCTTCCATACGGCAGTTGAGCGTCGGGTCATCCGCCAGCACCGTTCCGATCCCCACCATGATCCCTTTGTAATGATTTCTCAGTTTCTGAACATACGCCCTGGACTCCTCTCCGGTCACCCATTGGGAGTGCCCGGTATGGCAGGCGATCTTCCCGTCCATGGTCATGGCATATTTCATGGCCACAAAGGGTCTTGAAGTCCGGATATAGTGGAAAAACACATCATTTATGGCATCACATTCCTCTTTCAGGAAATGGGTGATTACCTCTATCCCTTCTTCTCTCAACCGGGAGAACCCCTTCCCGGCCACCTTGGGATTGGGATCGTCCGATCCCACCACAACTCTGGCGATCTTCTCCTCGATGATTGCCTCGGTGCAGGGAGGGGTCTTCCCGTAATGGCAGCAGGGCTCCAGAGTGACATAAATGGTACTTCCTTCCAGCCTGTTTCCTGCCTCCCTGGCATGGGCTATGGCATTACGCTCGGCGTGGAGACGGCCGTAACATTCATGCCAGCCCTCTCCCAGGATCTCTCCGTCCCTGACGATAACTGCCCCCACCAGGGGATTGGGATTGACCCTGCCGCTGCCGCGTACAGCCAGGGATATGGCCCTCCGCATATATTTTTCTTCCGGTACAAATCTATCCATTTCTCCTCCTCCAGGGATATTCAGAAAAAGAAAAGCCCTGAGATACTCTGTCTCAGGGCCTGTTCATCAATTCACAAGTCCGCACACGTCCTCCCCTTCCGCCGAAAAGCAGGCCGCCTGCGCACATCTATCTCTCTTCTCTCATCCGGACTATACCGTCGGCTCCAGAATCTCACTGGATCATGCCCTAAGGCTCGCGGGCTTACCTCCTGCCATCCTGCGGGAAGCATACCGCCGGTCAGGAATCTCACCCTGCCCCGAAGATTTTATTTGTTTTTCGCCTTAATTGTAACCTATCAGCGCCTTTTATACAAGACTTTTTTCCAGCGGGCCTTCAGCACGCCGGCGGGGAGCCCGTTCATCTCCTCTTGTCCGGATCCGGTTTTCTCCCGGTGGAAGAAGAACGATCCTTCTCTTTCTCATATTTCCAGGAATAGATGCTGGTGGGCGCTTTCCTCTGGTTCCTCCGGTAGGCGCTGTAGCGGTCTGCGTCTACGCCGTAGCGGCTGCCGGTCCCCGTGTTGGGACGGTTTACGCGGCTGCCGGTCCCCATGCCCGGGCGGTTTGTGCTGCTGCCGTAGCGACTGCCGGTCCCTGTATAAGAGCGGTTTGTACTGCTCCCATAGCGGCTGCGGTTTCCTGTGTAAGGACGGTTTGTTCTGCTGCCGTAACTGCTGCCGCTTCTTGTATAAGGACGGCTTACGCTGCTGCCGTAGCGGCTGCCGCTTCCCGTACGGGAACGAATGGTGCTCCCGGTTCTCTTTTCCGGGGGCTGCTCCTTGCCGGAGGCGGCCTGTCCTTTCTTTCCGGGCCGGTTACCCATGGTAATGGCCCTGTTCTTCCGCCGTTTAGCCACCCTGGAGCTCTTTTTCTTCATGTCCTCATCCGCGATGACGGAATATCTGTCCATGGCCTCCATTCTGGCCTCTGCCAGACGGACCTTTCTTCCCATGAAGAACCTCTGTTTCTCCTCTTTTCTCCTTTTACGGTCTCTCTGCAGTTTACGGTTATACCGGTTAAAGATATGCACACTGGCCGCGGACAAAACTATGGTCATCTCCGCCAGCTGGAAAAGGGTGGCGGTCAATCCGCTGGAGATAAAGGGAAGGCCGATTCCCGTATTGGGGATCAGGTTTGTACATACGCCGCAGTGAATGATCACCTGAAGCATGATATGGCTGGCCACACCGGTACAGACCATCCTGTCGAAGAGGTTCTTTGTATTGAAGGCAACTTTGCAGATCAGAGTGACCAGAACGATGAAGAGGAAGATCAGAACCAATCCGCCGAAAATCCCCAGCTCCTCGATAATGATAGCAAAGATGACGTCGTTTTCACTTTCCGGAAGGCTGGCTTTCTGCCAGCTCTGCCCCAGCCCTTTCCCGAACCAGCCGCCGTTGGCTATCGCATACAGACAGTGTACGGACTGGTAGGCTATGGTGTTGACATATCGCTCCGGATGAAGCCATGCGGCGATCCTTCCCAGACGGAAGGATACTTCATTGGCCTGGACCTGCGCCTCCGTGGGCATATGCTGCGACACATAGTAGATGCTGGCCGCCACAAGCCCCGCCACCATCAGGACAGCAAGGATATGCATGATCCAGCTGAGTTTTCCCCGGGATGACACAAAGGTCATGATAAAGGTGATCCCCATGACCACCAGGGAGGAAGACAGGTCATTGCTGATAAACATGAGCAGGGCCGCGGGGATGGTTCCCATGACCCAGCCTCCCAGAATGAATCCCAACTCCTCAGCCAGACCCCTCCGGTATCTTGCGTACTCGGCCCAGCCGGCAAGCATGAGGATAACAGCGAGCTTGACGAACTCAGCCACCTGGAAGTTCACCGGTCCCACCTTAAGCCACCTTGTCGCCCCGTTGACCGTCACAGTGACGGGCTCGGGCAGACGGAGCATAAAGATAAGGATATAACCGAGTAAATAAGTGGGTATGGCCATTTTGAAAAGCAGGTAGTTCATCTTGATCCTGCGCAGGAAAAAGACCAGGGTAAAGCCCACGATCATACAGGCTGCCTGTTTGTAAAAGAGTTTCAGGTTCTCCTGGGCTGAGGCGACGGAGTAGATCATCACCAGGCCGAAGGCGATCAGGCTCACCATGGTAAACAGGATCTTGTGATCAACTCTGTCGCGATATATGACATTCCTCTCCATGATCAGCCCTCCTTTCTCTGTCTTTATCCTTTGGCGTTTTCGTTCCTCATCATACCATACTTTTTGGAAAATGTAACTATGCAGAGTTCTGCAGATTTACCAAAATGTTTTTAAAATTAAACTTGCCATTCCAGGGGAAGAGGTATATTATAGTAATACAATATAATTCAACACTAAAAAGGAGGTCTATATTATGGCATATGTAATTACCGATGCTTGCATTATGTGCGGTACATGTGAAGGCGAATGTCCCGTTGGCGCTATCAGCGAAGGCGACGGAATGTATGTGATCGATGCTGATGCATGTCTTGATTGTGGTGCCTGTGCTGGCGTTTGCCCGACCGGCGCGATCGAGCAGGGATGATCTCCTTTATACGATAAGGGGAATGCATTTTCGTTCAGAGAATCATTAAGCGGTGCTTTCTGTGAGGAAGGCACCGCTTTTTTCTTTTCTTTATCTGTTTGTTTCCTTGTTGGCAAATTTCGTGTACTGGCCAAGCCATACCAGCTCAATGCTGCCCGTGGACCCGTTTCTCTGTTTTGCCACAATGACCTCCGCCAGATTCTTTTTCTCGGAATCCGGATTATAATATTCATCGCGATAGAGGAACATGACCACATCCGCGTCCTGTTCGATGGCTCCCGACTCTCTGAGATCGGACAGCATGGGCTTATGTTCCTGTCTGGCCTCCACGGCCCGGGACAGCTGAGACAGGGCAATGATCGGAATCTGCAGTTCCTTGGCAAGAACCTTAAGTCCCCTGGATATTTCGGAAATCTCCTGCTGCCTCGATTCGTTTCTGCGGCTGTTGCTGCCGCTCATCAGCTGAAGGTAGTCGATCACCACCATCTCGATCCCGTAAGTCTGTTTATATTTACGGCACTTTGACCGGATTTCCGTGAGGCTGGATACGGTATCATCGATGATCAGCTGGGAATTGCCGATCAGGGCTGCCCCTTCCAGAATCTTCTCCCAGTCACTGTCCCGCAGTTCCCCCGTACGGATCAGCTGGGAATCCACCATCGCCTCCGAAGCCATAAGCCTGGTCACCAGCTGCTCTTTGGACATCTCCAGACTGAAGATGGCAACCTTGTGGTTGTCCCTGAAGGCCGCGTACTGGGCCACATTGAGAGCAAAGGCAGTCTTTCCCATGGCAGGTCTGGCTGCCACCAGGATCAATTCCGAGGGATGCAGGCCGGTGAGTTTATAGTCAAGTTCGCGGAATCCCGTGGCGATCCCCGTGATCCGGCCCTTGGTCTTTGAAGCTGCCTCAATGGCATTCAGGGTACTGAGAACGACATCCTGGATGGGCATGAAATCCGACATCCTGTTGCGGTTCTGCAGCAGGCTGAAGATCTCCTTCTCCGTCTTCTCCATGATGGTCCCGGTATCCTCCTTGCCCAGATAGCAGTCATTGCCGATCTCCTCGGTCAGCCTGATCAGGGCCCGGAGGGTTGCCTTGTCGTGTACGATCTGGGCATATTCCCGGATATTGGCGGAGGTGGTTACCAGATCCACCAGATCACGGAAAAAGTCCAGGCTGCCGAAGGCCTCGGGCAGATCCTTTTCCTTCAGCTTATCCCGGAGGGTGATCAGGTCCACCGCCTTTCCTTCACGGTAAAGTTCCACCATGGCCTCGAACAGGATACCGTACTGCCTCTGATAGAAATCTTCCTTCACGAGGATATCCTCGGCCTCAACGATGGCATCCCTGTCCATGAGCATGGCACCCAGTACCGATCTCTCCGCCTCTTCACTATGTGGTTGTATCCTCTTGATAAAGTTTTCATCTACCGTAGGCATGGGTACCTTCCTGTCTATTTCTCTTCATTTACCTCCATGGCAAGCTCCGCGGTCACCTTGGGATGGAGTTTGATCTTCACCACATAATTTCCAAGGGCTTTGACGGGCTCATCCACGGAAAATTTCTTTTTGTCCAGTTCATAGCCCAGCTGGTCTTTCACCGCCTGAGCCATCTCTTTGGTGGAGATGGTGCCGAAGGCTTTTCCGTTGTCCCCCACCTTCATCTTCATGGAGATTTTCTTCCGGGAGATCTCTTCGGCCAGGTTCCTGGCTTCCTGCAGCTGTTCGGCCGCCACCTTGTCCTGATGTGCTTTCTGAAGCTTGAGATCATTGATATTTTTATTGGTGGCCTCGATGCCCAGTTTCTTCTTCAGGAGCATATTTCTGGCGTAACCGTCACTGACATCCACCAGATCTCCTTTTTTCCCGAGTTTTTTCACATCTTCCAGCAAGATTACTTTCATATTTCTCCTTCCTCCTTCATCCTGACCAGGATATCCTTAAGTCTGTTCCTGGCCTCTTCCATGGTCATATCGCTGACCTGGGCAGCCGCCATGGTGAGGTGGCCGCCTCCCCCCATTTTTTCCATGATCACCTGAACGTTAAGGTCATCGATGGACCGGGCGCTGATATAGACATACTCCGGGAACTGGGTGAGGACAAAACTCCCCCGGATCCCCTGGATATTCAACAATTCATTGGCAGTTCTGGCTCCCACCACCGTGGCATCGGAATAATCCGTGGGCCTGAACTCGGAAATGGCAAACTCGTCCTGGAAGATCTCCGCCTCCCGGATCAGTTTTACCCGCAGCATATAGTCATCCCTGTCTTCCCTGAACATCTTCCGGACGCGGGTGACATCCGCCCCCATTCTCCGGAGATATGCCGCGGCTTCAAATGTACGGACACCCGCTTTGATCACGAAATTGTCCGTATC
>CACZOS010000086.1 GCA_902782815.1 uncultured Lachnospiraceae bacterium
ATACGGATGGTTCTACAGGAACAGACACAGTGAATATTTACACGGTGATGAATGTTTCGCCGCTAAAGCGCAAGGTCATCCTGAAGATGTTTATGCTAAGCTAAAATTCAGTCAAGATGTTCATCGAAAATTCAGTCACTCCAGTCAAAAGTGATGTATCCTCTCAGTATAAACTGAGAGGAGGATGAGAGGAGTGATTAGATTGGTAAAAAAACAGCAGATCATCTTGAAACACAGGGAGGGGGTAAGCAATCGCGAAATAGCTTTGCAACTTGGCATAGACAAGAATACTGTCAATAAATATGTCAACCAATATGAAGAAGAACTCAAGAAGCTTCTAGAAGCGAATCCGGATATGGATTCTTCAGAATTAACACCAGGTATCATCGAAAAGCCAACTTACAATACGGAAAACCGCAGCATAAGCGACCGTGCCAAAGCAGCGATCCCGATTATCCGGGAATGCCTCCGGGAAAACGCCAGGAAACGGGAGTCTGGCCGTTCCAAGCAGCAAATGAGAAAAATTGAAATATATGATTATCTCAAGAAAAAAGGATACCAGATAAGCTATTCTACGGTGAGGCGCCTGATCGAAACCCTGGAGCCATCTCGTCATGAAGCTTTTATAAAACAGGAATACGGTCCAGGAGCTCAAACGGAATTCGACTGGGGAGAAGTGAAGCTTGATATCGCAGGTACCGGGTATCTGAAATACCAGATGGCAGTCTTCACATCTGCCTATGGGAACCATCGCTTTGCAAAGCTGTACCGCACGCAGGATACCGCGGCGTTCCAGGAATCACATGCTGACTATTTTGCTTTTTGCAAAGGAGTCTATAGGAAAGTGGTTTATGACAACATGAAGGTGGCTGTGAAGGAATTCGTCGGTCCTTCTGAGAAAGAGCCTACCGATGCCCTCCTGGAGCTTTCCGCTTATTATGGTTTCAAGTTCAGGTTCTGTAATGTCAGGCAGGGGAACGAAAAGGGTCATGTAGAAAGATCAGTGGATGTCGTAAGGCACTTCGCTTTCTCAGAACCCGGGGATGATGTTTTCAGCAGCCTGGAAAAGGCAAATCAGCATCTCCTTGTTAAGTGCATGGAGAAAAACAAATCCTCCTTGTCTGATGGCAGGATCCCGGATGAGACCTTTAAAGAGGAAATTCCTTTCCTGTTGCCAGTTCTTCCCAAAATGCCCTGTTTCATTAAGAAAACGGGCTTAAGGGTAAATAAATATTCAACCGTAACGGTAAATAAGGTCCATTATTCTGTGCCGGACAAATATGTCAAAAAAAGGCTGGATGCAAGAATCTACACCGGAAAGGTAGAAATCTATGACGGCGACAATAAAGTAGCAGAACATCCCAGACACTACCGACAGGGCGAATACGTCATTGACATATTCCATTACCTTCACACCTTGAAACAGAAACCAGGCGCCCTCCCGCAGAGTTCAGCCCTCATGCAGGCGGACGCCATGATCAAAACCATTTACGAAACCCATTATACAGCAGATCCAAAAGAATTTCTACTGGTTTTAGAATTGATGGAGGACATAGGAGTCGAGAATACGGCCAATGCATTGAAAGAACTGGAAAAGATCCTTTCTACGGATTACTCTGCATCAAAAATACGGGTGATATATGACAGCAGCATGAAAGGATCCAAGCCCCATGCCAGCCCGTTGCCTCCCGCAAAAGAAGATAAGTTAAGCCAGAAGTCCAAGAACACCCTGCAAAGCTACGACAGGCTGAGGGACGTCCAGTCCAGGAAGGCAGGTTAAGCCAATGGGAATGGAAAAAACAAAGCAGGAAATCAGGGAGTATTGCAATGTCCTGAATCTTCATGCAGTGGAAGGGGCATTTGAAGAAATGCTCTCAAGGGCAGAGAATCCACTTGAGTACTTGCACGGCCTGTTACAGGCAGAGGTTTCCGAATGCGAGGAACGGGCGATCCGGCGAAGGATCCGGCAGGCCGGGTTCCCTTATAGGAAATACCTGGCAGACCTGGAAACAGACTGTCTGCCGGAGGGCTTGAAAAAGCGGCTGCCGGAGCTAAGGAGCCTGCAGTTCATAGAAAACGGACAGAATGTAATCTTCACCGGGAATCCCGGCACCGGAAAAACGCATACAGCGATCGGCCTGGGGATAACAGCATGCGAGGCCGGTTATAGAGTCCTTTATACTACCGTGCCATACCTGGTGACGGAACTGAAGGAGAGCAATGATCAGAAGAAGCTGCGGACATTTGAACGGCGCTTCGAGAAATATGATCTTGTGATAGCTGACGAACTGGGCTACATATCCTTTGACAGGGAAGGGGCAGACCTTTTGTTCTCAAACCTTTCGCTTAGATCCATGAACAAATCCACGATCATTACTTCAAACCTTACCTTTAATCGTTGGGATGAAGTTTTTGGGGATGCGGCAATCACGAGCGCCATTGTAGACCGGCTGACCTACAAAGCGATACTCATCGATATGGAGGGGGACTCATACCGGCTGCGCGAAACCCTTCGTGAATATGGCGATATTGCAGGAACCTGAAAGGAGCTCATTCCGGGCGGCAGGCCAAGCGCAGACGAGGCAGAGGACAGTGAAAACGCAACACGGATTGTTTGCCGCTCACTTGTAGAAAGCCACCATCAGGAACGGTTAACAAGATACCTGATCTCTTGTCTGTAGCAACTGATCTAATACACGGGACTGGAGTAACATAGAGGCTGTGTACCTGAATCCAGACAGAGAATACGGGGAAACTGTTTTATCTTCTGGGAAAACGACAGCCCCCCGGGCTTCATAATACTTCATTTCTGCTTAACTACCAAGTACCTGGCCCGGGCTAAGCTGTCAATGATCGCGAAGCGACGGCTTTAGCCGCTTGTCATTGACAGCTTAGCCCGGGGCAGG
>CACZOS010000087.1 GCA_902782815.1 uncultured Lachnospiraceae bacterium
GAACTTTCGGATTACCGGGGGACCTTCAGCAAAGATGAAGTTTCCCGGACTTTCTGCGTTCCCTTGTCTTTCTTTATGAATACGGAACCGGAGGTTTACCGGACCCCCTACAGGCCGGTATTTGGTGATGATTTTCCCTTTGACCGTATTTACGGGGGAAGGAATTACCGCTGGCGCCGGATGGAGAAGACCACCCTTTTCTATCAGTACGGGGAGTACACCATCTGGGGATTCACCGCAAGAGTCATTCGTGCTTTTACCGAGATCCTCAGGGAGGAAGCTGTTTCCACAGATCCCATGGAAGAAAGGGATACCGATTTATCATGAAAGAGATCACCGCGAACATCAGGGAAAGACAATTTCATAAGGTTTATCTTCTTACTGGAGATGAGGGATATCTGATCTATCAGGCCGGAAAGATGCTGAAGGATGCCCTGGTCCACGAGGGGGATGAGATGAATTATACCCGTTATGTGGAAGGAAAGATCGATCTGGCTCAGGTGGCTGATCTGGCCTCCACATTTCCCTTTTTTCAGGAAAAGAGACTTCTCTTTTTTCAGCAGACCAATATCATCAAGACCGGAAAAGATGAGTTTCTCCACATCCTGGAAAGACTTCCGGAAACCACCTGTATCATCATCAGTGAACCTGAGGTGGATAAGCGGTCCAGGACCTATAAATGGATCAGAAAAAACGGATATGTGGCGGAATTTATGAAAAAGAATCAGAAGGAGGACATCCTGCTGAAGTCTCTTGTCCGCCTTCTGGGGCAGGCAGGGAAAAAAATCCGTCAGGAGGATGCCCGTTATATTCTTTCCCTGGTGGGCGAGGATATGTTCCGTATCCGCACGGAGGCGGAGAAACTGATCGCCTATCTGGGTGAGGAGGAGATCATCAGCAGGGAAGCCATTGATGAGATCATCTCACCCCAGATCCAGGACAAGATCTTCGACATGGTGACGGCTCTGGCACAGAAGAATCAGAAGCAGGCCCTGGCCTATTATCATGATCTGGTCCTTCTCCATGAAGCTCCCATGCACATCCTTTATCTGATTATCCGTCAGTACCGGATCCTTGCGGTGATCAAATCCATGCAGACTCTTCACAAGCCGGATGGAGAGATCGCCAAAGCGGCAGGGATTCCTCCTTTCAGCATAAAAAGATACGGATCCCAGCTTCGTCTCTATAAGGAAGAACAGCTGGAGGACTGTCTGGAGAAGGCAGTAAAGCTGGAGGAAGAGATCAAGACAGGTGTCCTGCCCGACCAGGTGGGACTGGAGATGCTCCTGATCCGCCTCTGTACATGAAGAAAAACATTTTCCGCGTCAGAAAGAGGAGAGTGCAAGATATAACCGAGAAAAAAATACCCCGGAAAGCAGCCGCTCTTTCCGGGGAATATAATGTCGATCTTTAATTAAGCAATCTTATTAACCGCTTTGGTAAGACGGGAGATCTTTCTGGAAGCGGTATTTTTATGGTAGATACCCTTGGATGCTGCCTTGCTGATTTCAGCGATGGCATCCTTCAATGCAGCAGCCGCAGCTTCTTTATCCTGAGCGGCGATAGCAGCTTCAACCTTTTTGATATAGGTCTTTACTCTGGATTTTGCAGCCTTATTTCTAAGGGTTTTCTTTTCGATTACTAAGATTCTCTTTTTTGCAGATTTGATGTTAGCCAATCTGTACACCTCCAACAAAATTATCTATAGGATATGATTCAATCTTCATGCGTTGCATTATATGAGACACGGAACGTAATGCAAACATACCATTATATAATAGTGGCTGGCCATGTTTTTGTCAAGACTAAATTAGAAAATCTTCCATATCATTTCCTGCCTCCGGGAAAAACGTATTGCAAGCTTTTTCCCATTCATGATACAATGAAATCTGATATATGCAGATTGACACAATTTTATGAGATAAAGGAGGATTTACCATGGTAAGAAAACCGATTCTTCAGAACAGAGAAGGGCTGGGCAACGGAAAAGGCCCTGCACAAGTATTCCATATCGAGACAACGGAGGAACTGTTCGGCCACGGAAGAATGTACGCCCGGATCGTCCTGCCCCCCGGATCCTGCATCGGATGGCATCAGCATGTGGGGGAGACGGAATCCTACTATATCCTGAAAGGGGAAGGAATTTTTACCGATAATGACGGTACCAAGACCCATGTTTTCCCGGATGATGTATGCACCATCCTTCCCGGTCAGAGCCATGCTTTCGACAATGCCTCCGATACGGAACCTGTTGAGTTTATGGCATTGATCCACAAGGATTGATAACGAATATCATTCATTTTCGGAGGAAACAATATTGGCCGGAACAGACCAGAGCAAGATCAGAAATTTTTGTATAATCGCCCACATCGACCACGGTAAATCCACCCTGGCCGATCGTATCATAGAGAAAACAGGGCTGCTGACAGAGCGGGAGATGCAGGACCAGGTGCTGGATAACATGGACCTGGAGAGAGAGCGGGGCATCACCATCAAATCCCAGGCCGTGCGTACCGTCTATAAGGCGGCGGACGGGGAAGAATACATCTTTAATCTCATTGACACCCCGGGTCATGTGGATTTCAATTATGAGGTAAGCCGAAGCCTTGCCGCCTGTGAAGGTGCCATCCTTGTGGTGGATGCCGCCCAGGGGATCGAGGCACAGACCCTGGCCAATGTCTACCTGGCCATTGACGCCAACCTGGAGATCCTCCCCGTCATCAACAAGATCGACCTGCCCAGCGCGGAGCCGGAAAGAGTGGTGGCAGAGATTGAGGATGTGATCGGCATTGAAGCCGAAGGCTGTCCTCAGATTTCCGCCAAGAACGGGATCAATATCGAAGAGGTATTTGAACAGATCGTGGAGAAGATCCCCGCACCGGGCGGAAGTCCGGACAATCCTCTCCAGGCTTTGATCTTTGACAGCATCTATGACCCCTACAAGGGCGTGATCATTTTTGCCCGGATCATGGAAGGGCGCATCCAGAGAGGCACCGATATGCTGATGATGGCCACCGGAGCCACCGCGGAAGTGGTGGAAGTGGGTACCTTCGGCGCAGGCCAGTTCATCCCCTGTGAAGAACTTTCCGCCGGCATGGTTGGCTACATCACCGCCAGCCTGAAAAATGTGAAGGATACCCGGGTGGGCGACACAGTGACGGATGCGGCAAGACCCTGTAAAGATCCTCTTCCCGGCTACAAAAAGGTTCTTCCCATGGTCTATTGCGGCATCTTCCCGGCGGACGGAGCCAAATATCCGGATCTGAGAGATGCTCTTGAGAAACTCCAGCTGAATGACGCTGCCCTTCAGTATGAACCCGAGACCTCTGTGGCCCTCGGCTTCGGTTTCCGCTGCGGATTCCTGGGCCTTTTGCACCTGGAGATCATCCAGGAAAGGCTGGAGCGGGAGTATAATCTGGATCTGGTGTCCACCGCTCCCAGCGTGATCTATAAAGTGCATCTTACGGACGGAACCTGTTTTGACCTGACCAATCCCACCAATCTGCCGGATCCTTCCACCATAGAGTATATGGAGGAACCTATTGTATCCGCGGAGATCATGGTGACCAAGGATTATGTGGGTCCCATCATGACCCTCTGCCAGGAACGCCGGGGAACCTATGTTTCCATGGAATACATGGAGGAGACCCGGGCCCTGCTTAAATATGAACTGCCTCTGAATGAGATCATCTATGACTTCTTTGACGCATTGAAATCGAGATCCAGGGGGTACGCTTCCTTTGACTATGAGCTGAAAGGCTATCAGGAGTCCTCCCTGGTGAAACTGGATATCCTCATCAACCGGGAACAGGTGGATGCCTTATCCTTCATCGTTCATTCCTCCAGTGCCTATGAGAGGGGGAGGAAATACTGTGAAAAGCTTAAGGAAGAGATACCCAGACATCTTTTTGAGATCCCTATCCAGGCAGCCATCGGGAGCAAGATCATCGCCCGTGAGACGGTGAAGGCGGTCCGCAAGGACGTGCTGGCCAAATGCTACGGCGGCGATATCAGCCGGAAGAAGAAACTTCTGGAAAAACAGAAAGAAGGAAAAAAACGTATGCGGCAGATCGGCAGCGTAGAGGTGCCTCAGAAGGCATTCTTAAGCGTGCTGAAGCTGGATGAGGACTGATCCGGATCCGATCCGGACCGAACCTTTCCGTTATAAAGCTAAGGGCATGAATGCCGGTGAAGGCATCATGCCCTATTGTTTACCGCAGGCAAAACAGAGGTGCAGGATGAAGAAGGAGACCGGAAACAGGAAAAAGCGGGAGATGGAGATCTACATCCATATTCCTTTCTGCTTAAGAAAATGTAATTACTGTGATTTTTTGTCCTTTCCCTCCGGCAAAGAAGTGCAGGATGCCTATACCTTGTCTTTGTGCCATGAGATCAGGCAGACGGAGGAGTATCTTTTTCAGGGAAGGGAGAGATCTGAGGCCGGACCCCGGGAAGATCTGCCGGTGCGCAGCATCTTTTTCGGGGGAGGTACGCCAAGTCTTCTTTCTATATATAATATGGAACGGATCATCCGTCAGCTGAATTCCTCCTTTCCTGCCGCCAAAGGGGCAGAGATCAGCCTGGAGGCAAATCCGGGAACCCTGACAGAAGAGAAACTTTCTGCCTTCCGGGAGCTGGGGATCAACCGGCTCAGCATCGGTCTTCAGTCCACGGAGGACCGTTGTCTGAAAATGCTGGGCAGAATCCATACCTTTTCGGAATTTCTTCACAATTACCGGCAGGCAAGAGACCTGGGATTTGACAATATCAACCTGGATATCATGAGCGGGCTGCCGGACCAGTCCCTGTCCTCCTATCTGGAAACTCTGAGGATCGTGACGGAGCTGAAACCCGACCACATCTCTTCCTACAGCCTGATTCTGGAGGAGGGAACTCCTTTTTACAGGGACGAAAAACTGAAAGCCCGGCTGCCGGATGAGGATACCGAACGGGAAATGTATGAGAAGACAGGAGAGATTCTGGCGGATAGTGGCTATGACCGGTATGAGATATCCAATTATGCCAGAGAAGGAAAGGAATGCATCCACAATCTGGGATACTGGGAAGGGGTTCCTTATCTGGGGATGGGACTGGGAGCTTCATCCTTCTGGAGAGAGGAGGGTAAGGCCATGCGGTTTTCCAATACAACAGACCTTTCTTCCTATTTAGAAACCCCCTTCAAAGACTTCCCTGTTCGTGAGGATTTCTGTCAGCTTACCCGAAAAGAACAGATGGAGGAGTTCATGTTCCTGGGCATGAGAAAGACCCGGGGAGTGGATGGTAAAGAGTTTGAGAAAAGATTCGGTTTCAGGATGGAAGAAATCTTCGGGGAGGTTATGGACCGGTATATTTCCATGGATCTTCTGGCCAGGGAGGAAAGCAGGCTTTTTCTTACCCGCCGGGGAATAAATGTGAGCAACAGGATTTTCAGCGATTTTCTTCTCGACTGAATCCGGATAATTCAAGACTCGCTTGCGAATCTTGGTGCCGGATTCGGGTCAGCTCTGCTGACAAAATTCCATTCCGAATCCGTGCACATCCTCGCGGAGCGTATATCAGACAGATCAAACGGAGGTTTTTGCCGGCCCCGGGAAAGAGTATTTGCGGTCTCATTCCCGGGGCTTTTTCTGCCTGTGTGTACATTTTCCCCGGAAGCCTCCCTTTAGGGATTCCGGAAAGAAAAAGCAGGGGAATTCAAAAAATGGACTTGACATCCGCAAAACTTGGTGTTAATTTAAGTATGAAGATATTAGCACTCGAATTAAATGAGTGCTAATAACTCAAAAGATAAAAAGATCAGACAGGAGGTTGGTTGTTTTCATGGGTTTAGATGATCGTAAGATGAAGATATTAAAAACGATAATCTCCACCTATCTTGAGACCGGAGAGCCGGTGGGAAGCAGAACCATCGCCAAGGATTCAGACCTGCATTTGAGCTCCGCGACCATACGTAATGAGATGGCCGACCTTGAAGAGCTGGGATACATTATCCAGCCTCATACCTCAGCGGGAAGGATTCCTTCGGACCTGGGATACCGGCTTTTCGTCAACCAGATGATGGAAGAGCACGATATAGAGATCAGAGAGAAGGAGGAAGAGATCGAGGCGGAACGGCAGATGATGTTCCGGAAGATGGACCGCATGGAAGAGATGCTGAAAAGCGTGGCGGATGTTCTGGCTGATGATACCAATTATGCCACGCTGGTTTCCACTCCCCATATCCGGGAGTCGAAACTGAAGTTTATCCAGCTTTCCATGGTGGACCACTGCAGGATGCTGGCAGTCATCGTTGTGGGCAACGAGACGGTGAAGAATCTCCTGATCAACGTTCAGGATCCGCTGACCAACGAAGAGATCCTGAAGCTGAATATCCTTTTGAATTCCTTCCTTCAGGGACTGACCTTGAATGAGATCACCCTGGAGCTGATGCACACCATGAAGGTGCAGGCGGGGATGCACGCCACGATCCTGGAGACCGTATTCGGCGGCATAGTGGAAGCCATTCATGAGGCCAACGATATGGAGATCTATACCAGCGGGGCCACCAACATCCTGAAGTATCCAGAGCTGGCCAATCCGGCCCAGACCACAGCCCTGATCGATACCCTGGTGGGGAAGAAACAGCTGGAAAAGCTGGTGGACGAGACAGTCAGCGATCGGGATAAGCACGGGATCCAGGTATATATCGGAAGCGAAAACCAGCTCCCCTCTTTACAGGGATGCAGTATCGTTACTGCCACCTATGAACTGGAGGAGGGCGGGACGGGAACCGTCGGGATCATCGGTCCCAAGAGGATGGATTACCGTAAAGTAGTACATACATTGAAGAATCTCACCGCGGATCTGGATGAGATCTTCAATAAGAAATCATAGAAAGGTGGTACTTTTAAGTGGAAGACAGAAAAGAATTCGACGAAAGTATCCTGGAAGAAACCATGGAAAAAGCCGGAGAGGCGGAGAGCACGGAGGACCTTATGCCGGAGGCGGAAAGCCTTGCGGAGGAGCAGCCCTGTGATGCCGATCCTTCAGAGAACCCTGAAGAGGGGAAGAAAGAGGGCAAGAAGAAAAAGAAAAAATCTGCCAAGTCCATGGAACTGGCTTTGGAAAAGAGCGAGGCCAGGGTGGCCGAGCTTACGGATCTCTACCAGAGACTGATGGCAGAGTTCGAGAATGCCAGGAAGCGTAACGCCAAGGAACAATCCCGGATGTATGACGTGGGGGCCAAGGAAGTGCTTCTCAAGTTATTGCCGGTTATTGATAATTTTGAACGGGGGATCGACGCCCTTTCCGAGGAGGAGAGGGAGGGGGCATTTGCCCAGGGGTTCATCAAGATCTACCAGCAGATGATGACCACCTTCGGAGAACTCGGCGTGACACCCATGGATGCCAAGGGCAAGGAATTCAACCCGGATCTTCATAATGCGGTGATGCATGCGGAGGATCCTGAACAGGGAGAGAACCTTGTGGCAGAGGAATTCCAGAAGGGATACATGTACAAAGACAGCGTATTAAGACACAGTATGGTTAAGGTGGTCAACTGACCCGGTCAGCCGACTGCCATGCCGGAATGATTTAGGAGGATAGAATCATGAGTAAAATTATTGGAATCGATTTAGGAACTACAAACTCTTGCGTAGCCGTTATGGAAGGCGGAAAACCGGTGGTTATCACCAACGCCGAAGGTCTCAGGACCACACCCTCCGTGGTGGGTTTCACCAAGACCGGTGAGCGTGTGATCGGCGAGCCCGCAAAACGTCAGGCCGTAACCAATCCGGATAAGACCATCTCTTCCATCAAACGTCAGATGGGAACCAACTACTCCGTAACCATCGACGACAAGAAGTATTCACCCCAGCAGATTTCTGCCATGATCTTACAGAAATTAAAAGGCGATGCCGAGAACTATCTGGGAGAAAAGGTAACGGATGCGGTCATCACCGTTCCTGCTTACTTTAATGATGCCCAGAGACAGGCAACCAAGGATGCCGGCAAGATCGCAGGTCTCGAGGTTAAACGTATTATCAACGAGCCTACAGCCGCAGCTCTTTCCTATGGCCTTGACAATGAGAAAGAACAGAACATCATGGTATTCGACTTAGGCGGCGGTACATTTGATGTGTCCATCATCGAGATCGGTGACGGAGTTATCGAAGTATTGTCCACAGCCGGCGACAACCACCTGGGCGGCGATGACTTTGATGATGTGGTAACCCGTTACATGATCGATGACTTCAAGGCAAAAGAGGGCGTTGATCTGTCCGGTGACAAGATGGCCATGCAGAGACTGAAAGAGGCAGCTGAGAAGGCAAAGAAGGAGCTTTCCTCCTCCACCACCACCAACATCAACCTGCCCTTCATCACCGCCACATCCGAAGGCCCCAAACACTTCGAGATGAACCTTACCAGAGCAAAATTCAACGAGCTTACCTCTCACCTTGTGGAGAGGACCGTCACACCGGTTCAGACCGCTCTTAAAGACGCAGGCCTTACCGCTTCCGAGCTGAGCAAGGTATTGCTGGTTGGCGGATCCACCAGGATCCCGGCCGTTCAGGATAAAGTAAAACAGCTGACAGGCAAGGAGCCCTTCAAGGGCATCAATCCGGATGAATGCGTGGCTATCGGCGCTTCCATCCAGGGTGGAAAGCTGGCCGGCGATGCCGGTGCGGGAGATATCCTTCTTCTGGATGTTACCCCTCTGTCCCTGTCCATCGAGACCCTCGGCGGCGTAGCGACAAGACTGATTGAGCGTAATACCACCATTCCTACAAAGAAGAGCCAGATCTTCTCCACCGCAGAGGACAATCAGAGTGCGGTTGATATCCACGTTGTCCAGGGTGAGAGACAGTTCGCAAGGGATAACAAGACCCTCGGCCAGTTCCGTCTGGACGGTATTCCGCCCGCAAGAAGAGGCGTTCCGCAGATCGAGGTTACCTTCGATATCGATGCCAACGGTATCGTAAACGTATCCGCTAAGGATCTGGGAACCGGCAAGGAGCAGCATATCACCATTACTGCCGGATCCAACATGTCTGATGAGGATATCGAGAAGGCTGTTAAGGAAGCAGCTGAATTTGAGGCACAGGACAGAAAGAAGAAGGAAGCCATCGATGCAAGAAATGATGCGGATAACATGGTATTCCAGACAGAGAAGGCACTTGAGGAAGTAGGAGACAAGATCGCTGACTCCGAGAAGACAACGGTGCAGGCAGACATTACCAAACTGAAAGAGATCCTTGAGCGTACCACTGTAGATAGCATGACAGACAATGATGTACAGGAGATCAATGCTGCAAAGGATCAGCTCATGAAGGATGCCCAGAGTCTGTTCGGAAAAATGTATGAGCAGGCACAGGCAGGGCAGGCCGGTCCGGGACCTCAGGGTGCAGCCGGAGCGGACGCAAACGCCACCTATGACGCAGATGATGTGGTAGATGCTGACTATAAGGAAGTATAATAGTTAGAAAAGTGTAGTGTGATATGGCAGATAAAAGAGATTACTATGAGGTCCTTGGGGTAGGCAGGGATGCCTCAGAAGCAGATATTAAAAAAGCCTACCGCAAGGTAGCCAAAAAGTATCATCCTGATATCAATCCGGGCAACAAAGAAGCTGAGGAGAAGTTCAAGGAAGCCGCAGAAGCTTATGAGGTGTTAAGCGATCCTGATAAGCGGGCCAGGTACGACCAGTTCGGCCACGCCGCCTTTGAGCAGGGCGGCGGCGGAGC
>CACZOS010000088.1 GCA_902782815.1 uncultured Lachnospiraceae bacterium
CTCCAGCACAATAAACTGGATATAATGCGCTTCCACCATGGGATGCGCGACCGACCCGACTTTCACAAAGACGGAATCCCCGTGATGTTCAATCACCGGCACATGCTTCTCAAAAGCCGCGTCTTCCGTATTCGCCGTCAGTTCCGTCCCGGTCCCAAGCGCCGTTTCCGACACGATCACCTGCCCGCCGACTTTGTAAAACTTCATTTTTCTGTCCCCCTTCGCTTTCTTTAGTTTATACTTATTTTCAAGGAAAGAGACCCTACAACCCATGCTTTTTTATGATCATATTTATTTACGTTTTGCTTTTTTTGATATATAATTCTGGTTGTAATCATCCGTGGAGGTGTTCGTTATGGGCCGTAAGGCAGTTTCAGTGCTCCCTCAGACACAGAGTCTCCTGTCGCAGATGGGTGAACAGATCCGCCTGGCACGCCTACGGAGGCATCTGCCCTCAGAATTGGTCGCGGAACGCGCATATATTTCCCGGCAGACGCTGACTGCAATCGAAAAAGGATCCCCTTCCGTCGCAATCGGAGCCTATGCAGCCGTCCTGCACGCCCTGGGCGGACTGGAACAGGATTTACTGCTGATTGCAAAAGACGACGAACTGGGAAGAAAACTGCAGGATCTGGATCTCCCGCAGCGCCTCCGTGCTCCCCGTGTCAACAGAAAGGAATCATGGTAATGGCTTCCGGAAAAACGATCTATGTGTATGAAAACTGGATGGGAACTGAACCGTCCCTGATGGGCTGTCTGTATGCTGAAAGCCTGCGGGGAAAAGAAATCACATCATTTGAGTATTCTAAGGCCTGGCTGACCAACCATGCCGGGCTTCTGGCTCTGGATCCGGATCTCCAGCTTTTCAGCGGTCGTCAGTTCACACCCTTGGACAAACCGATGTTCGGTATTTTCTCTGATTCCTGCCCGGATCGCTGGGGGCGTCTGCTGATGGATCGCCGTGAAGCAATCCTGGCAAAAAAGGAGAACAGAAAACCTCGGTATCTTCTGGAAACCGACTATCTTCTCGGCGTCCATGATGAAGCAAGAATGGGAGCCTTTCGCTTCTCACTGCAGGAAGGCGGCCCCTTTCTTTCCTGTGAAAGCGATATGGCAGCTCCTCCGTGGACGACACTCCGGGACCTTGAAGCAGCGTCCCGGGCGTTTGAAAAAGATCAGGATATCTATAACAGCCGCTGGCTTCAAATGCTGCTCGCGCCCGGCTCTTCCCTCGGTGGCGCACGTCCGAAGGCCTCTGTCAAAGCGCCGGACCATTCCCTGTGGATCGCGAAATTCCCTTCCAGACTTGATCAGTATGACTCCGGAGCCTGGGAGCAGGTCACCCATGAACTGGCAAAAATGTGTCATCTGAATGTTCCGGAATCCAGACTGGAGCGCTTCTCGGATACAGGATCCACATTCCTTGTAAAGCGCTTCGACCGGCAGGCCGGTCGCCGTATCCTTTTTTCTTCCGCCTTGGCCCTGCTTGGAAAAAAGGATGGAGAATCAACCGGCAGCAGCTATCTGGACCTCGTTCAGTTCCTGACCTCGCATGGAGCGTCTTCCAAATTGGACCTGAAAGAACTCTGGCGGCGCATCGTTTTCAGCATGGCCGTTTCAAACACGGACGATCATCTGCGGAATCATGGATTCCTCCTGACGCCAAAAGGCTGGAGACTTTCGCCCATGTTTGATGTCAACCCGAATCCGAAGGGAGAATTCCTGTCATTGGGCGTCACGCTGAATGATTCCCGTATCGACCCGGATCTGGCCATTGGGGCTGCCTCATACTTTGGCCTGAAGAAAGATGAAGCCGCAGAAGAGGCTGAACAAATTCTCTCCATAGTCGGCAACAGTTGGAGACCCATTGCAGAATCATACGGCATTTCAAAAGACTCCCAGGAAGCCATAGCGCCGGCATTTTCTGCTTCTGTTTCTAAACGCATTGGAATCTCATCCAGATGAAACTCCATCTCAGTTATGCGCTGCAAATCCATCCGCATATATGGGACGATTGATTCATTTTTTTCGTACGATTCCATTGACTAAATCGTCCGTTTTTGATAATCTGTTTTCGGAAAGGGGGCGTAAAAAATGTCCATCACAGCATCTGAATTAAAGGCAAACCTGGGTAAGTATCTGCTTCTCGCCATGACCGAGGACATTCTGATTACACAATATGGAAAAGTTGTTGCTAAGCTGACCCGTCCCTTCCAGAACAGGGTGGAAATTGCTGAATCTCTCTTTGGTGTACTTCCTCAAACCACAACATGGGAAGAAGCAAGAGAGGAGCGTCTTTCCGAGGCATGAAAGTTTTGCTTGATACAAATGTCGTGCTTGATGTTCTTCAAAAGCGCGGTCCATGGTTTGACAACGGAAAAGAAATATTCCTTGCCGTTGCAAAAAGGCAAATTGATGGATTTATCACTGCCAAAGAAGCAGCGGATATTCATTTCTTTTCGCGCAAGCAGTTTAAAGGCGAAGCAAACATTGATACAAAATTACGAAAAATCATATCTGGTCTTCTGGCCCTCTTTGGAATCGTCGACACCTTGGGCGAAGACTGTCAGAATGCACTTGGAA
>CACZOS010000089.1 GCA_902782815.1 uncultured Lachnospiraceae bacterium
CTTCGAGAACTGGCTCCACGCGGTCAGTCAGGTGAAGAGACAGGGAACCAAATGTGAAGAATTCAGCCTGCTCTGCGACCGCTATCCCAGGAGCGCGGGATCTTCCTACAATCAGAGGGTCTACAAGGAGCTGGCTGCCCTGGAGACCGTCCTTCTGTAGCGGTCCATAAGGCAGTACCAGAAGGACCTTCATGAAGGGCTCAGTCACGGGGAGGAAGAAGCCGTGCACTATGCCTGGGTCCGCTGGAAAAAGCAGATCAGGGACCTGCTCTTTTTCCAGAGAAACCGGGACTTCCCCGGGGAGATCCGGGACAAGATGACCGGGGAGATCGCCAGAAATGTGGAGGATTTCCAGAAAAATCTGCTGAAGGTCATGAAAAGATCCATGAAACTGGAACCCGGCCCCTTTCTGGAGGAGGTCTACCGAAGCATACAAAAGAAGTCCTTCCGGTCCCTGGTGGACCCCGGCAGGGACTGAGCATATATCTTATACCGGGGATAGGCTTTAAGAGGAGAAAAGGATGGCAAATTACAGACAGGTGAAGGATGAATTACTGCATTATCTGCAGGCCAGGGTACCCCTGGTGATCATCGATACCTCAGAGAGGGAAAGGGTGGAGTTCCTGCTCCAGGAGATCGCCTCGGCGGGCTCCATGACCTTTCAATACTATACCGATGCCGGCCAGGTCTGCTCAATAGGGGATGACAGCCTGAGAGGCCTGGATGTGGATGAGGACCCGCTGGGATATTTCCTCTCCCAGGTCAGGAAGAAAAAGGGCCTGAATATCGTCCTGGGGGACGTGGGTAAGATTTCCGAATCCAGCTTTTATGCCAAGGAACTGCGCAATCTCCTCTATCTGGCCATGCAGCATGAAAGCGTGGTCATCCTGGTGACGGATGAGCCGGTCTGGTCCCACCTGTCCAATTTCGGCATGATCATCACCCTGGATCCTCCCGACGAGCAGGAGAGGGTGGCCCAGATCATCGCCTTTATCAAGCGCTACCAGGGAGTATTTCCCATGGAGTGGGATGAGCGGGACGTGCTTCAGGCCGGAGCTGTGCTGGGGGGGTTTACCCGGATGCAGATCGACAATATATTAAGGACCGAGATCATCGCCGGCAAAGGACTCTATAAGGAGAACCTGAACGGTATGGCGGCCCAGAAACAGAAACTCTATCCCTCCATAGGCAGCGTCCAGCATTTCCCCCGGAAAGGTACCTATCAGATCAGCGGAATGACCCGGCTCAAGGACTGGCTTTCGGAGAAGAGAAAGCTCTTTTTCCTGCCGGAAAACACCCTGCGGGAATACGACCTGAAGGCCCCCAAGGGGATCCTCATGGTGGGGGTTCCGGGCTGCGGTAAATCCCTCACTGCCAAGCTGGTGGCCCAGGAGTGGGACCTGCCCCTTTTCCGCTTTGACATCGCCGCGGTGTTTGACAAATGGGTGGGCGAAAGTGAGCGGAAGATGAGGGAAGCCCTGCGTTTTATCGAGAATGTCTCCCCCTGCATCCTCTGGATCGACGAGATCGAGAAGGTGCTGGGTACCTCCGATGCCTCCCATGAGACAGGAAAGAGGGTACTGGGAGAATTCCTCTTCTGGATGCAGGAGTCCGACGCCAAGGTATTTATGGTGGCCACCGCCAACGAGGTGAGCCATCTGCCCTATGAGTTATACCGGAAAGGCCGTTTTTCCGAGGTCTTTTATGCCGGTCTTCCCAAGGACGGGGAGAGAAGAGAAGCCCTGAGCCAGTACATAGGGCGGTCATTAAAAACAGAGATCAAGGGGGAAGACCTGGATGAACTGGTCGCGCGGACCAAAGGGTTTTCCTATTCGGATATAGAGACAGCGGTGAAGGAAGTGGCAGCCGTCTGCATCGGGCAGGACCGGCCCGATGACCTGGTCAGCCTGCTTGAAGCCTCCGTATCTTCCGTCCTTCCCATCTCCCGGGTCAATAAGGAGCTGGTGGCAAAGATGGAAGAGTGGGGCATGGAACGAGCCATACCGGTGTCATAAGTTACAGGAGGTGAGGATTCTTGAGCAATTACGATCTTTATGCCGAGATCAACCGGCTCCAGGCCGAACTCAGACGGGTGGAGGCGGAGAACAACCAGCTTCGCGGCGAGATCAGTTACGGAGTAAATAATGTCAATGCGGCATCCTCCAATATTGTAAATTATAAAAACAAGGTGCGGAACGGGGTGAATGCGGCCAACAATTCCATTCACCATTCCATTGACACCGCTCTGGAAGCCTATCGTCTCCAGGGCGAGGTGGACAGGCTCTACTCCCGCTTCAAGGCGGTGGAGCTTGCCAACAAGCGGATCAGGGCCTGCAACAATAAGATCTACTACGATTTCAAGAACCACAGGACGGTCCGCAAGATCATGCAGGGCCTCATGGACAACATGGATCTTAATCTGGTCTCAGACCGCATTATTTACCGGTCTGTGGAGCAGGAGCACCTGATGACGCCGGATTTCTGGCTCACCAGCGCTTTGATCAGCATCATGGCCTGGAAGGGGGATGACCGGGAGCTGGCGGAGAGGGCTATGGAATATTCTCTTTCCCTCAACAAGAAGGACACCTGCGTCTTCTACATGCTCTTCTACCTCTTCCTGGACCACAAGGAGACCTCCTTAAAGTGGTTTAAGGAATACCAGAAGTGTGATTTGAAGGGGAGTGACGCTGATACCTTCCTCATGCTCTTCGCTCTTTTAAGTGATGCCACCGACCAGCAGCTGGATGACGAGATGGGGAGACTGGTCTACGACTATATCCTTCAGACCGTCAGACAGTCCACCAGGACCGAAGGCTACCGGGAGGATGTGCTCATCGACGGGCTGAAGAAAAAGATGGTCTCCATGATGACCCCCATGGAGTACGACTTCCCTCTCCTGGCCCAGTACTGCAAAGACTACAAGCAGATCGAGCATATGCTCAATCTGGCCCAGAATAACAACCGGATCCTGGAATACACTTTGGATATTCTCAACGTTTCTCAGGAGGAGAAGAATCACTATGTCAAAGAGTATTTAAATGAGCTTTTAAGCCACCCCTGTGAAGTGGAGATGGAGACCTACGATGAGATCGAGTACAACGAGGAGATCATCCGGCTCCGGGGTGACATCGAGGCAGCCAAGGCAAGCTATGCCGAGAACAAGGAGAGAAAGGCAGCGGAACTCAACCTGATCATGGATATGATCAAATGGGTCTTCCAGCCCGATCCCTCCTCCACCGATTCGGTCATGCGGAAAAATATGGCCCACCTCATCAAGGACTTTGAGGCCAAAGCCATGAATGAATATATACGGGATTACCGGGCTGTCTACCGGGGAACCCATCCCGTGGAGATCATGGACTACCGGGCGGAGATGGATTTCCAGGACGGTCCCAGGGAACAGGCCAGGATCGAGGCCTTTTACGACGGCAAGGAGGCGGAGGAGCTCTCCAGGATCAGCAATGTCATGGCCTATGTCATGTTTGTGCTTGGGGCTGCCTGTGCAGGAGCCGGGATCTACCTGGCCATATGGCCTCTTCTGGCAGGCCTTGGCGTGGGGCTGGCTCTGGGAGGAGCGGTCTTCCTGGTCAATAACAATTCCAGAAAGAACATCCACATGAAATACAGCACCCAGAAGGAGAAGGTTATCGCCATCCTGCGGGAGCTGTTCGGAGAATATAAAAAGATGCAGCAGCAGCTCATGGAATATGACGGGGTATCCAAACAGGTATTTGATGCCATCGGACGCC
>CACZOS010000090.1 GCA_902782815.1 uncultured Lachnospiraceae bacterium
ATCGGCAAAGTCGTAAATGTCACCGCCAATGAAAGCGTGCTTGTTGATGGAAAGCTCGATATGTCCCTCGTCAATGCCATAGCATTTGACCCATATACGCATGGCTACTACAAAGTAACCGAAAGAGTCGGAGAAGCCTTCAAAGACGGACTTAAGCTGAAATAATGCTATAATGACTGTATGAAACGGTCAGACAACATAACTGCAAAGCCTGTTATCATTTCGCTTATTCTGCTGTTTATGGCAGGGATCCTTTTGGCTGCCGCAAAGTATGCAAGCGGTTTTGCCGAGTGGTACAGTGTAAATGTCTATTCGCTGATCACAGGGACCATCGGCCGTTTGGCAGGTATCTTCCCGTTTTCTGTTGCCGAAGCTGCGGTCTGTATCCTGCCATTTGTTATCATCGTGGGCATTGTACGCTGCCGCAAAAGACTTCGGACAGTGATCATGCATATGCTGCTCATAATATCGGTTCTTTTCTTTCTGTACACTGCAAACTGCGGAGTTAACTATCACAGGAATATGTTTGTTGATCAGAAGGCGCTGTCCGGTGCAGAGTTTACGGAGGAACAGCTCACATCCTTCTGTGAATATATCATCACCCGTCTGGAAGAATGTGGACCGGATCATGAATACCCTCACGGCAAAGAGCTTGCTGATACAGCCCGGATGTCCATGGATGATCTTTCAGAAAAGTATCCTTTGCTCCGCGGATACTATCCTTCCCCGAAGCAACTTACATTACTTTCCGGAGCATTCTCAGCCATGGGAGTAAGTGGCATTTACTCTCCTTTCACCGTTGAAGCCAACATAAATGGTGAAATGCAGGATATGGAAAAACCTTTTACCGCATGCCATGAGCTTTCTCATCTGAGGGGATATATGAATGAGGGCGAAGCCAATTATATAGGCTGGCTAGCCTGCATAGGATCTGATGATCCCTCATTCAACAGAAGCGGATGGCTTATGGGATGGATATATGCGGGAGGCGCTCTTAGAAGAGTTGATCCCGAACGCTATGACAGACTCTGTGAAAAGCTTCCCTCTTACGCCGTTTCTGAAATCGAAGATAACAACATGTTCTGGTCAACCCATGAGACAAAAGCTTCTGAAGTTCAGGATCGTGTCAATGATGCTTATCTGAAGGCAAACGATCAGAAAGAAGGTATACAGTCCTACGGTATGCTGACTACGCTCATGCTGATGCATTACTATGATAATTCTTCCGGATATTGACATCATCAGAAGGATGGGATAATATACCGAATGTGCCTGAGGCACCTGAATATGGTAAAGGTATTAAGCGAAAGCTTCGATCCACGTTTGACAGGGAAAATGCTCCCTGCCGCGTGGATCTCTTTTTTTCATATCTTATCGAATCGCTGGAATCACGGGAGGAGTTATGGACAAGAGTAAAGATATTATCTACAAGGCTGCCGCAAGGATCGCAGTAATAGCACTGGGAAATCTGCTGTATGCCGCAGGAGTGGTATTCTTCATTCTGCCTTCGGGCCTTATAACCGGAGGCACTACCGGAATAGCGCTTATAGCCAATCATTTCGGCAATATACCTGTATCTGCATTTGTCGGCGTTTTTAACATCGTGATGTTTGTGCTTGGCATGCTGATTCTGGGCAGGGCTTTTGCCCTTTCCACACTGATAAGTACTATTGCTTATCCTGCAATGCTCGGTATGCTTGAAAGCGCTGCCGGTGGCTTTGTGCTTACCGATGATAAGCTGCTGTGTGCCCTTTTCGGAGGACTTTGCATCGGAGCAAGCCTTGCCGTGATCATACGTCTTGGAGCCAGCACCGGAGGAATGGATATACCTCCGCTGATTCTTAATAAAAAGCTTGGGATCCCTGTCAGTGTCAGCATGTATGCCTTCGACTTTGCCATTCTGGCCGGGCAGGTGTTTTTCTCCGAGAGGCAGGCCAGCCTTTACGGCATACTGCTCGTGATGGTATATACTGTCACCCTCGACAAGCTGCTGACCCTTGGATCAGGCAGAACAAAAGTTGAGATAATCAGCAAAGAACCTGAAAAACTCCGCAAGTCCATACTGGAAAAAATGGACCGCGGAGTCACTATGCTCCATGCCAGAACGGGATATCTCGGCATTGAGACCGATATCCTATACTGTGTCATATCTCCGAGAGAGCTTCACAGGCTGGAGATGATAATCAGAAGTGAAGATCCGGAAGCGTTCATTGTGCTTTCGAAAGCAAGCAGTGTGTACGGAAGAGGCTTCAGCATGGAAAAGCATTACATCTGACGCCATTTCAGTATGGCCATGGCGATAATTATTATATATCCGCAGATGCTCACTGCATCCGGCAGTTCGCCGAATGCGATCAGCCCCCAGGCTGCAGTGAACAGAATATTTGTGTAGTCATACACAGAGATATCCCTGGCCGGCGCAAAAGTATATGCGGCGGTTATCGTCAGCTGGCCTCCCATCGCAGACATCCCGGCTCCAAGCAATATAAGGAACTGCGTCAGAGTCATCGGATGGTAGTCGAACACCATAAACGGAAGGCACACGATACATGAGAACAGTGAGAACACCATTATTATGACCGGCCCGCGCTCACCGCTTATGCCTAACTTACGCACGTATGTGTATGCCGCACCGGCTCCGAAGCCCGACATTAGCCCTGCAAAAGCCGGAATGCTTGCGATTCCCGCAGTCGGCTTGATTACAAGCACAGCTCCGAAAAATGCGATCGCTACTATAGCCCACTCTTTCCTCGTCGCTTTCTCCTTCAGAATGATTGCCGACATGATTATGGCAAAAAACGGTGACATCTTATTCAGCACGCTCGCGTCAGCTATTGCTATATGATCTATCGCCCAGAAGTTAAGGATCACTCCCATCGTACCGTACAGAGACCGGCGAATGAGATCAGGCCAGCTCTCTTTTCTGATAAAGAACTTTTCCGGAGTCCGTGAAAGAATGACAATAGCAAACAAAGCCGCTATCGCATTTCTGAAAAAAGCTTTCTCCATCGTCGGCAGATCACCTGCCATTCTTACGAACAGCGACATCAGTGAAAAGAAAAACGCCGATGCTACTATGCAAATAATCCCTTTGGTTTTATTATTCATTATTCCTTAACTTTAATCAGCCTCGCGTCCATACTTTATTCTCCATAGCCTCATACTTTTTCTTCATTATTTGACAATGATGCCTCTTTGTGGTAAAAACTGCAATTGTATTTTTAATTATTGAGCTTTTTTTCTGCAATAATCAAGTATTTATGACGTTGCAGATTTACATATATAGAAGGTAACACAATGGAAACAAACAGAACCATGATGCAGTTTTTTGAATGGTATCTGCCTAATGACGGGTTCTGGTGGAAAAGGTGTGCTGCAAAGGCA
>CACZOS010000091.1 GCA_902782815.1 uncultured Lachnospiraceae bacterium
ACCTATGCCATCAGAGAATGCGGTGCCACCTCCATCATTGATATCGCCACTCTGACCGGCGCCTGTGAAGCTGCTTTGGGCAGCCGTTATTCCGGCTTATTCAGCACCAGTGAAGATATGGCCGCCAAGATTGTCCAGGCATCCGTGATCTCCGGTGAAAACGTATGGAGACTTCCACTGGGTGAGGATGAATATCCTGACATCAACAAATCCGACATTGCCGATATCCGCAACACAGGAAGAGAGTGCGGTGCTACAGCTGCCGCCAGATTCCTGGAGGAATTCATTGAGGACAAACCCTGGGTTCACCTGGATATCGCCGGAACAGCATGGGTCAAAGAGAATTCCCAGATCTACGCCAAGGGAGCTACCGGTGTGGGAACCATGCTTCTTTATGAAGCGGTCAAGCTGATGGAGAAGCCCTACAAGAGCTATTGATGACCGGGATTCCCATATAGTTGGATAAATAAGATATATAGTATTTCATAAAAAAATCCTGCGGAGCAATCCGCAGGATTTTTTGCAGTATATAATTAAATCCAGTAAATAATTAAATCGTTATCAGACGATGGGTCTGCGGCCGGAATCAGTCAAAAAGCATGGCTTCTCTGATCACCAGATTCTTATTCTTTTTCCATATGGAAGAAAACTCCCTGACCGCCAACGGACAGGAGCCTCTGCCCACCTCAATGGTTATGCATGGAAGATGCTTTTTATAGAGAAAATACTCTCTGGAGCAACTGTTGGCTGCCTTGATACTTTCTGTGGGCATAAGGCCGTATCCCGTGAGACTTTTTGCCAGCTGCATCATCCTTTTGGTCTGGCTCTTCACCGTGGCTCTGGCCTCTCCGGCACATCTGCCGTAGAGGATGGAACCGGTGGAATGGTAACTGATCACTCCCACGACGTTCCCTGATTCCTGGATGGTATTCACCCATTTTACCAGTGCCTTTGTCTCCGGCTCACTGGCAGCTTTCTTTCCATGATATCCTGAGCTTCCCGGTCGTCCTTTTCTGCGGAAGGCGATATCCCAGTTTCTGTTCAGGTCCACACCCCGGGCATTGGCTTTCCATTTACGTGAGCTGCCGCGCATTTTTTTCAGGGCTTTGCGGAGTCTGGTATTTCTGATCTGACCAAAACCGAACTGACTGATGGCTGTCCCGTCGGGATTACAGGAAGGGACGTAATGAATGGCCACCTTGTCTAAAACATCAGCAACTTTCTCTCCGTTGATCTTCCCCTGGTAGTTGCTTAGATAGCTTTCGATCTGTTTCATACACAGCTGTATGGTCATATACTCTCTAGCATGAAGATTTCCGATGACCAGCAGATGTTTATCAGCTTCAGGATTGCCCAGCACCACTTCATAGAGATTTCTTTTATCCGCCGACTGTCCGATCACATTTATCTTACAATGGTCCGGATACTGTTCCTTAAGCTCTTTCAGATCATTTACGTACTCTTTGTAGGAGTATTTTTGATGGCTGACATTTACGATCGCTGCCCTGGCCTCACAATGGAAAACAGTAAGAGCCGCCAGGATAAATAGAAAGCATCCGATGCGGGCAGACTTTTTCAGCAAGGTAATCATATTGTTCCCTCCTCAATACCTCTCTCCAAATGGGGAGTTCATAATGGATCATTCTCTGATCAGGACCGCAGGAGTCCAAGAATTCTTTCAAAAGGACTTCCGTTGGATTCAATGCATGCCTCATTGTAAAATGATTTTTCTGTCTCATTCAGATCACGGGATGATATATCCAGTAAAGTAATTTCATCAGGATCTTTTAAATACAATCCCGGATGATGGATCCTCATATAATCACAGAACCCCATATTATTAATATCCAAGCAGTATACCGGCTTTCTCAGGCCGGCATAATTCACTGCGTACCTGCCGTTATTGGTTATCAGGAAATCTGTGACGCCCAGCAGATCATTGTCGTTGAGATAGCTTCCGGTAAATCCGATTTTCTTCATGTATTCACCGGGCAGATTTCGAAATATTAATGACATCTCCAAAGAATTATACAGGACAAACCAATCATCATCGATACTGTCCAGCACTTTTTTCATACTATCCCCATCAAATCTGTCTTCAATCCCGCCGATTTCCGGATTACTTATGACCAATAAAGTCAGAATTTTCTTTCCCTCCATCTCGGGATAGTAATATTCAAGTTTTTTGCGGATATCTTCCTTTCTCGGATTGTGGATAATATTCCAGGTCAGGGGGAGATAGGCATCATCTATAATTTGCTGTCCATCAAAATGATAATTCTTTTTTACCAATCTGCTTAACAAAGGAGATCCGGCCATCACATGAGTACAGGCATCTAAAGCGTTTCTTTTATGAAGACTCTTGTCTTTTGACAGGTAATTATTAAAAAGATGATCAAAGGGTTCCGCTATATACAGTCTCACATAATCTCCTTCAGGAAAATTTCTGGGGAAAGATTCATCTATACATATGGCATGCTGTGTATCTCTGGTAAATATTTCCCTTGATCTACGCGCCATCTGAGTAATCTTCTCATTGGCATTTACTTCGCTTCTGATGAAAAAGCGAAAATCAATATCATCAATATGATTGTAAAGATATCGTTTTATCAAATGTATCTCCGGTGTAATTCCCCGATTCCTGACACTGTAAAAGGAAACCGTATTAGATACCATAGAAGTTCTCCAATCTCTGTAAGATAAATCCGATCAGTCCTCCCGGGACTCTCTTGCCAACGAGTTTCTTTTTCATCCGTTTATATTTATCTGTAAGCAGAAAATAGGGTATTTTCGCGTACCCGGCTATGATTCCGGCTATTCGGTCTGAACAGTGACCGTCACAAGAGCCGATGTATTTTTCAGCAAACAGTTCATATTCCGACGATATCTTATATTCCTTCAGATTAGCCAGATAATCCATAAGCTCATCCTGACTGGTGAGAACGGGACCAGGAAGATCATCCGGATATCTCAGGTAAAAACCTCTCTCATAAGTCTGAATATCATAGCAGAAAAAGACGATGGGTTTTTTCAACAGGGCATATTCAAATATCACCGAAGAATAATCTGTGATCAAAAGATCTGATACAAGCATGTAGTCATTTGTGGAGTAATCCCGAAAGACAAACAGATTATCATATGGCTTATCGAGAATGTCATTTTTCATCAGAGGATGCGGACAGATAATCATGATCTGGTCAGACTGAAGAGTTTCGGACAGACGGGAAAAGTCTAAATCCGGATCAAAACAGGTCCTGTCCCTGCCGTTGTCTCTGAAAGTGGGGGCATAGAGGATTACCCGTTTCTTTTCCAGGATAGGATGATCCTTATAGATACGCCTCCTGATACTCTCCTTCAGCTTCTCGTTAAAGAACATATCTGTCCTGGGGGCTCCCAGTGCCTGCACTTTCTCCAGTTCGACATTAAAAGCATCCGCATAGATAGGTCTGACTGCCTCTCCGGTAACACATACCAGATTATATTGGACGTGGGTTGCGGCATCTGTCTTAACGGGAAGATTGGTTCCCCTGCTGCCGAATTTTTTAAAAGCACCGCAGCCATGCCATAGCTGAACAAGTCTCTGTTGCGGACGCAGAGGAATATACCTTACGTATTTCAAATAATCATCTGTAACGATAATCCGACTTTTCAAAATCCCTTCAGTAATTTTGACCGCAGTCTCACGATCATGAGGAAGCCTGGAACAAATATATTCTTTTTTGCACCCTTTCAGGCTGTTATAAAGAGCCAACGCATTACCCGTCAGCTCATCATCAGACCGGATAGAGACAAAGAGAACCTGGTCAAGAGGACTCTGAGGCTGCTTATATATGGCTGCCACGCAGTCTTTGACAGCCTTTTCCAGGGGATCATCGTCAGATAAAGGAAGCAGGGCTTTAGCCACCTTACCCGGGTTCGGCATAAGTTTTTTATCGGAGAGAGAGCTGATGCCACCCATATAATGATCAAGAAAAGTACCTGATTCAGGACTGCATATTCTTTCCCTGTATTCTTCTTCACTCCCCCCGTACACTACCTTTTCGTCACTATAATAACGGAAAGCCCCTTTTCGATAACTTCTTTCTATGAGTTTTTTGAGATCTCCTCCGGATGCTCTGTATTGATCCCTGAAAAAATCTGTAACATAGAATTTATTGGCCAGAGTCATATCCAGGCAGACCGCATCGTTGTAGAAATGTCCGTTCTCGAAGGAGTCAGATACGATCCTGCTGTATACTATAGGCTGAATATTTCCATATAAATTATGATAAATCGTCTGGGCAAGAAAATCGATATACAGATTATCCAGCTGCTTTACCATATATGAGAAAGCATTGAAACGATAGCTAAAATGGAAATCAGCCACACACAGATATTCTGTCTTTACAATATCCTGCAGTTTATTGTAGAAATCCATCCGGGATCCGCACGGGCAGTACTGTATATTGCCCTGATCCAGATTGGAGGAAATAATGAACTCTCTCATGGATTCAGGAACAATTATAACCATATAAATGTAATCCTGGTTAATAATAGTTATCAGAGTGGTGAGAAAAGCATCCACGTTCTCCGGATCTCCATACAGAGCCGCAGTGATCACAGCTTTTTCCAAAACAGTTTTTCTATCCTTTTCCAGATTTCTTAAAGGATACATGGGATAGTCATTTGCCAAAGAGGCAATTGCCGAGATATCCAGGTCAAAGAAATTATCACGAATCTCTTCAGTGATCAGATCTATGGTAGACTGCTCAAGTTTCCAGAATTTAGGATAGAAATTCATAAGAAGGATCCTGAACTCTTTCCTGAGGATCTCCACAAAATATGTCTGAATCTCCGTCTGTTCCTTTCTGGCCTTCTCAAAATCAGTATACTGTTCATATTTTTTTAAAAAGCTTTTCCTGGCTGCGGAATTAATAAGGTGATGTGCCTTGATATAATCCCGAACCTTAGCGTCGTTAATGGTGGTGGTAATGGAGTCCCCCACATCCTCATTATATTTACGGTAATGAATGATCACCTTGTCCAGACCGGTAATCTCATTACACCAGAACAAATAATCGAAGAGAAAAACGCCGTCTTCTGAATAATTAAGATGAGAAAACCTGATCCCATGGTCGCGTATAATGCTGCTCCGAAACAGTTTATTCCACAAAACAAAGGTGTTCAGTATATCCAGATCAAATTTATCGATTCTCTTTTTTATGACCAGTTCATCCAGATTGTGAACCAATGAAGTTTTCATGGTATCGAAAAGATCATATTTGGCGATGACCAGATCTGCATGATTCTCCGTCATGGCATGATACAATTCTTCCAATGCATTTTTTTCCAGAATATCATCCGCATCAAGGAAAAAAACGGTGTCTCCCTTAATTCTTTCCAATCCTGCGTTTCTTGAGAGGGAGGGGCCCTTGTTTTCCTGGTTTATGACTGTCACATTATTATAGAGTTCACAATAACTTTTTATAATATCCGGAGTAGAATCGGTGGAACCGTCATTGATAATTATCACCTCATACTCTGACAGATCAAGAGTCTGGGCAAACAGGCTTTCCAGGGTTTCATTAATATACTGTTCGGCATTGTAGGCCGGAATTATCACCGATATTTTTAATAAATCACTCATTGTAATCGTTCTTTCTTTGCTGATATCTTCTCTGATTGCAGTACTTATTTACACAGGTTAATGCTGACCCGAAACAGTTTATTCCATAAGTAAAGCGTAAATAATTATACTACCGCGATTACAGGACTGTCAAACAAAAGTAAAAGAGCACCCTTATCATTTTCCAAGGATGCTCTTCATGTCTGATATTCAATTATCATGTCCAATGGACTTTACCTCCTGCTGATCAATTATCTTTTGAGATAAACTCAGTTACTGTTGGACTTAAGCTTGATCTGCATTTTCCTTACTGATTCAGGAAAAACATTGAAGTATCTGCCTGTTCCCGCCAGGGATCCGGTCAGATCTCCCCGTATTCATAAACTGTGGGAAAATGAATTTCTTTGCCGCGTTTTCTGCAACTCATCCTATGAATTCCCTTAATCTCATGCCTGATCGTTACCTCTTATTTTCACTACACTTCATGAGCACTTTATCAACGGGAAATGATCTAATCACTATCAAAACCTGCTGTTAAAACCTGCTCCAAACGATTGAGTTCATATCCTGCAATCAACTAATGAATTCGAATCTAAAGTTTTTGTTGGACCATACCTCCTGATTCTTAGTATCGTTTCGAGTCATTACTTAAGTTTTTGTTGGACCGTACCTCCGATTCTTAGGATTCTGCTATAAAACTTTTCTATTTGTTTTATGTCTGTATTATAATTCCGCTTTTTTATTTTGTCAATACTATTTGATAATTATTTTCAAATTATCCTTATGTTTTATTTTATAAGGATCTAAATATAATTAATTTATCGAATTATTAATAATTATCAGATAATTTAAACTATTATCGGTTTCAGGCCTTTACAGGATTTCCAAAAGATCCTTATCTGCTTTTAGCCTTCTCCAGGATGAATCCGGCAATCCTTTCCGAGGCTTTTCCGTCACGGAGATCGAAGTTCCTCTCACAGAAATCTTTCACCAGTTCATGCCCGAAATCCTCCGTAAGCATGATTTGTGTAAGTTCCTCCTGAGTTCTGACGATTTTTCCGGGAACAAAGTATTCATATTCCGTATAGAAATCTCTCGATGAAATATAATCCTCCAGGTCATAGGCAAAAAAGACCATGGGAATATTCAGTATGGAAGCTTCATAAACCACTGAGGAATAATCGGTAATCAGAACATCCGTGATAAAAAGAAGATGATTGATCTCGGATTCCCGGGAAAAATCAAAGATTCTGTCCGCATTCTCTTCCTTGATCCTGTAGGTCAGATCCACAAAAGGATGGTGCTTGATCAGGAGGATATAATCCCCGGGAAGGGCTTCAATAAAACGGTTGGGTTCAAATCGTGCCTTCTCGTAAAAAGCGGTATTCTTTCCGGCACCGCGAAAAGTGGGGGCAAAAAGAATAATCTTTTTGTTTTCGAGCATTGGATACCGCCGATAGAGTTCTCTGCTTATCCTTTCTTTCTCTTCCCGGTCCCAGAAGATATCTGTCCGGGGGACACCGTAGGGGAGAACTTTCTCCCGGGCCAGCCCAAATCCCTCCGCATAATATTTTGCTACACTGGAAGAAGAGACAAAGGCATAGTTATAATTCCTGTGCTGGGGCACTGTCTGCCTGGGTCCGCCCACCTTGCCGGTACGGGAAAAACCAAAGGTCTTGAAAGCCCCGCAGGCATGCCATAACTGGACCAGGGTGGTCTTTCGGGACAGCTGGAGTTCCTGAAAATACGAGACATAGTCATCCGTCACGATCACACGGGCACGTCCCATTTTGACAGCCATATCAAAAAGAATAGGAAGACCTGCATCCTTTATTTCTTCGGGATGAAGCCAGAATGAAACAGGCACTCCCTTATGATTTTTAATCTTCTCGTATACGCATTCGATATTGCCCGTCATATCATTTCTGCGATTGGACAGGAAAAGAACCCCTTTCTTGACAGGGTGAAAGGCCGATACCGTAAGGTAGGAAAGACGAAGGACCTGAGTCTTGAAGCCCACCACGCCTGTAGTATTTCGGCAAAAGGAGAAAATCTGCCGTGCCAGCAGGTGGATAAAACGTTTGCCGAATGATCCCTTCAGGTTGTGGTCCACATACTCCGCATGCAGGGTCAGCATACAGAAAGCATCCAGGGCAAAGAAGGGGATCAGGAGGAAAGCCAGACAATAGCTGAACACCTTAAGCAGTACAGCCAGAACAGCCTGAAGGGCATTAGGCTGACGGTCCAGGAGGGAATCTATTTCCTCCTCCATATGGATATCCAGGTAATCTTCGTGGACATCCAGCCTGTTCTTTTTCTCCATGGAAGAAAACTCCACCGTAAAGGGAACCCTCTCATACAGGGTATTATTATATTCCACATCCAGGGACAGACTGCAGTCTTTCCATTTGCAGTCCCAGAAAATGTAATCCACAAAAAAAGTATACGTGGCAAAACACACTGCCTTTCCCGTCTCCGGATCATCCTTAAATGAGGAGACAGGGAGAACAAACCGCCGGTTGTCCCACTGATTCTCCAAAAACACTTCTATTCTTGGAGCATGCTGACCGGGTCTGTATCCGTCGGCGGCTACCTCAACAGAGAGATTCAGCCTGTAATCAGACACGATCGGATCCTTACCGATTCCAATTGATTTGATCGTAACCTGTATACCCATAAATCACCTTTCACTTCTTTCATCGGTTTGTATCGTTTACCTTAACCCCTGCTGCAGGGATGTAATCCCATTATCCATGATAATCGGGTCCGAAAAAAGGAGAAAACTTCACTCCCTTATCCGGAATCTCTTCCGTATATCTTCTCTTCCCCAGAGGATCACCTCATTCTGCCTGGCAAGATTCCAGGCGTTCTTTGTAAAATATCTGTTGGTCACCACCATAGCCTGGTCAGCCTCATAGTAAGCCACGGAACCCACAGCCTCCTGAACGGCGCTGATACCGATGTTTCTGTCATAGCGTTTGGCCTGGACGGCAATGCATTTTCCTCTTTTTTTTAAAATGAGGTCTGCCCCGTAATCGTGGCTGGCATGAGTGACCTTTACCTGATACCCCAGCCTTTTAAACTGAACCGACAGATACTGTTCAAAAGCATCCCCGCTGAGACCGTCTATCTGTTTCATGCTCATATTCAGATAGCGGGCCCTGGCTGCACGCCTCAGGGCAAGCAGAAGAAAACAGGCGGCGGAAAGCGCACAGCATACGGTTATCCCGGTACGCTCTTCCATATACGCACAATAGCCGATATAGTAGGATATCCCTGCCATGATCAACTCCAGGAGAGCCATATGAATACCTCCTTCCCATACCTGATCTTTATCCTTATCATAGTACAGGAACATATGTTTGTC
>CACZOS010000092.1 GCA_902782815.1 uncultured Lachnospiraceae bacterium
CTCCCTGTATACAGGTTTACGACACAGTTCTGGAACTTGGAAAGTCCACCGTGGAGGATATCGTAAATGCAGGGGCACTATTCAGCTCAAACGGGATCGTCAAGAGTATTGATTATTCAGAGGATCCGCTTTTTACCCGGACACTTACATTTGTAATTGGCCCGACGTCCATTACCGTAACCGCTAAGAACATGCAGAACGCAATATCGCCGATCAAAAATTCCATCCTCCAAAGCGCATATTTCAGCGGACGGCAGGTTTGCGGCACAGGCGGTGTCATGGTTGGCGACAGCATCGAAACTCTTTCTCAAAAGCTGGGGGAACCATATCTGCTTGTCAATTCAGAGGAATACAGGATCCGGAACGGCGGGGCTTCCATGGAAGGAAATACCAGGGTTTATGCATATGCAAGTCAGTTTGACGATATCACCCTGGCTGTTTGTGTGGACAGGAACTCTTACACTGTAACCAAGATTGATGAATGGACTGCGAAGAACCTTGTAACAGAGCCGAAACAGGTCGATGACAATCAGATCAGGCGACTTGTAAAAACCTTCAAGAAACAGCTTGTATCCGGATCCATGACGCAGGCGCTGCTGGACAACCTGGATTCGAAAGGAAGCCACCCTTCAGGACCGGTTTCCTCTATTTCCTTCAACCGCATGAAAGTCCTGACATTGAACAGGATCAAGGATTCCAAATCATTTTACAAAGAGCAGGCTAATTTCTATGATAAAGCAATAGCAAGCACCTATCTCATCATCGAATACGACGCAATCATCACCCTTTATAAGGGAACCGAAAATCAAATCCGGAAAGACGTAACAGGATGTTTTTACATTCCAGGAGCATACTTGACAGATGAAGGTGAGGTGGCCTGCGGACTTACCAATATCCAATATAAGCAGTCAGGCGGCGTGTACGAGTCTGAAGATACTATGCTGGAAAGCATTTTTGAAGGAAACAGCCAAGGATACAGGCTTTCCGATTTTACGGCAATGGAACGAAATATATAATCAGACAGAAAAAAGCCGGGGCAGGGATATTGTCCTGGCTTTTTCAATGTACCTAATCAGATTGTTCCTATGAATGATCCATTCTTGTGGAGAAAAAAGGAGAATTGGATATGAGAAAGATTCCCCTGTTGCTGTCTTTGGTCTGTGCTTTTATCAGCGGATATATTCTGGTAGAGAAATTATATATCGAATACAAGGCTGCATATCACGGCAATGGCTGCGAAACGACGGATCTGAATGCCCAAAACAATGATTTCATTGGCTTCCTGTCCATTGACAATATGATAAATGAGCCTGTCGTGCAAGGTGATGATAATTCTTTCTATCTCTCCCATTCTTTTACAAGGGAACCAGAACGGAAAGGCTGCCTCTTTGCCGATTACAGATACAGGGATGAGGACAACAACCTTGTCATTTACGGGCACAACAACTACGATGGAAGGGGTTTTTCCATCCTGTCAAAGTATAAAGACCCTCTTTTTGCAGAAGGGCATAATGAAATTGTTTTCAGCCGCGAAGATGGTACTGTTAACCGGTACCGTGTCTTTCTCGTAGTGAATTATGATACCGAAAATGTCTCTGTCTGCGATCCTTTTCTCCAAGATCTGCCAGAGAGCTTCCTATCGCGGATTCGTAAATACCCCGTCTATTATTATGACGATAGTATCGCTGATCTTATGGAAGGAATGATCCCCACTCTTATCCTGTCTACCTGTGACACTGAGGTTTTTGGCCAAAGTGGAAGGCTTCTTGTAGCAGGTTTGCAAATCAGCAGCAGCGCTAATAGAAAAAAAGGGCCTATGCCTTTCGTTTGATCCATGTCACAATTTGACATATCTTATAGTCATATGGTAGACTGCAGGAAGTTTCAGAATGGAGGGCGTACACTGTGGCAGCAACAGAAAAGAGAGTTAACATCCAACTAAAGCCTGGGAAAATATCCCGCCAGAACACTGTAACCAGGGCAACTGGCGTTTTGAATGAAGATGGCAGTGTCTTCCTGCGGTACAGGGGA
>CACZOS010000093.1 GCA_902782815.1 uncultured Lachnospiraceae bacterium
AAGCGTTAAAAGACTTGCTTTTACGCTGTGTGCGCTGATTATGGTATCGATCGCTGTCAGTATGTTCATCAGCAATGCTCCGGACGCGATACTGTTGACAACCGAAGAAAGCACACCTTTGGAATGCCCAAGCTCCAGATCCCCGATATAGGTATCCTCTCCCGTATATACATCGATCCTGTGCTGAAGAGATGAGATCGCTCCATCAAGATCCCCGTTGATCAGATCATTGAAAACCGACACTTCTCCCGTCCTGCCGCTTACACCTGGTCCCGGGTCTTTTTCACTTTTCTGCTCCATGACCTTTTTCTGTAACTGGAATATCTGCAGAGTGTCGGCGTACTGTGTCCCCAGAATCGCTGCCAGAAGACACACGACAACAAAAAACCAATAATGCTTCTTTAATGACTGCCGCGCTTTTTTTCGAATTTCTTTTCTATCCGGCATATCACGATTATCCCCCTCTTTTCAATATGAGTTCTTTTGGCCTTACGACAGTCCTTTATGCAGCTTCGCAAATTTATCTGATTTGCTGTCCAGCATCGCGAACGATTCTTCGGTCGGGATATCTTTCATACCGGCTTCCATGTAGTTGCGGAGTACGCCGGTCAGAATGAACGGACGAACAAAGACGCCATGCACAATGCTCCACAGGATCACACCGGCGAGTATGGCAGTTCCGATGGTTGCGCTCGTAGGATTAGAAAGAATTTTGGTCAGTGCAGATGCTTCTTCGGCAGAAGTGGCAGCAAATTCAGCGGCCAGGCTTTCAAAAGCCTGCGGGAATCTGGAGAACACAAGATAAAAGGCTCCGGAAAATACACCGCCTATGGCAAGCAGGGATACAATGCCCATCCCGAATACACGACCCATGTTCTTGATAAATGTTTTCCCATGCTTGAAGAAAAGCACTGCACCTTCACAGGTTGCGCGGCCTGTATTCTGCTCCTTCCGGTAGAATACCCAGCCAAGGCAGCAGTCAGAAAGATAGGAAACAATCACCTGAATAATCGAAGTAATCGTATTGCCGATGGTTTCACCGGTGTCTCCTCCTACCGCTTTTCCAATACCGCTGAGCCCTTTCCCCAGCTGTGAGAAAATGCTGTGGATCACTCTCGTAGCGGCGAAATACAGGGCTATAGTCACAAAACGTTCCTTTACGATTTTCTTTCCTTCACCGATTACATCATCCGGCAGTTCCCCGGTAGTAACCGCACGGGTCATCATAGCGATCTGCCCGGCCTTATAGGTATATGAGATATAGCGGGTAAAGATGATAAGAAAAACAATGCCAAAAACCAAGCCTATCGCAAGACCGATCAAGCCTTTATCGCCAAGCTTTTCCCCAATTAGAAAACCGGCAGCAATCAGTGCGACGACTCCGATAAAAGCAAGCAGCTCAAACAGCAGACGACGTACTGAAAAACCAAGTGTACGTTTATAAATCTCTTTATTGCTCATATGAATCTCCTTTCTATAGCATTCATATGCAGAATCACGGCGCAGTTCATTGTCTCATTCGTCGCTGCGATGCTTATACCTGTTATAAAGCCTGATTATTTGATATATTGTAACGATCATGATCAGTGCTCCGAGCACCAGTGTGATCCAGTTTCTGTCATGAATCCCAAGAAAGATGCAGAAACCGATAATACCGCCGAAAAAAGCTAACAGAATAATTGCAGCAATTACCCGCACGGCCATAGGTACCTGCTTATTGCCGACAGCTTCGACAGACCCATCTACGATCAGTTCAAATATGATGTCAAATACTATGTCCACCTGCTTTGTTCCTCCTTATTCTCTCTGATAATGCCGTGAAAAGCACCGAAATGTATTCTACATATTCTTCTATGCATATGTCAATCTATGACCGGAAGCTGCCTCAAAGTTGTATTTGACAATTCCAAGGTCGATCTTTGTCATGGGTCCTATCCCTGCAGTAATGACTGCTTCGTTGTCTCTCAAAGAGATCCGGAATTTCTGCTGGTTCATGGCTGTAGGTGCCATCATGGCCGCCTTTACACCGGTTCTGAACCAATCTGGCATGGCTGCCTCCGAGACAGTGCACAATTTTGCCAGAGGTTTGGATTTATGCTTAACACCTTCATTTTCACCATAGCCAATTGAAATAACACAGACAATCTTTTCCTCTTTTATCTTGTCTGCCTTGCATTTGCCGCGGCCATAGGTACCTGCTACCCAGCAGGTATTCAGCCCCATCATCTGTGCGGCAAGAACAATTTTCTGGCCATAATACCCACATTTTTCCTGAAGATCCGGCATGTTTTTCGGGCCTACAAGAGCTATGTAATTCAATGCATTTTTGAACCATCCATAATGTGCAAGTAAGGTATTGAAGCATTCCGGATCATCCGTGATAAGCTGTATATGAAGGCCGCTTTCCTCGTTGCATTCACTGATCAGCTCATTCAGCGATGTTTTCAGATCCTCCGGGATCGGAATGTCTTTATAATGCCGT
>CACZOS010000094.1 GCA_902782815.1 uncultured Lachnospiraceae bacterium
GAGGCAGGATGGGAACAGGTATGGTTTCCGATGATGTGTCCTTCGTCGATCATTCTCTGAATCAGTTCCGGGTGTTCATCATAAAACTGCTCGGTCACAAAGAAAACTGCCTTTACTCCCTTCTCCTTAAGGGTATCCAGAATTGTCGGGGTATAACCGTTCTCATAGCCCTCGTCCATGGTGAGATAAATGGTCTTATCCTCGGTATCAATGTGGTTGTAAGCCGAATACTGACCGTAGAGGGAATCATAGTATTCAAGACCGTCGGGACGGTTCAGGCTGTCCCGGTTTTTATTGGAGAAACCATATTCCTCAGATGAATTGGAAATTTTCGACAGGGCGTCAAAATCCACATTGGTGACATCCATTTTTTCCGATGCGGAAGAAGGATAAACCTCAGCTTCCGTTTCTGCGGCAGTATTCTCTTCTTCAGGCTTTTCTTTTTCTGTCGAGGATTCTTCCGGTACTTCTCCCGTCTCTGAGCTGATCTCTTCAGGAGCCTGTGCCTCAGTAACGGTTTCAGCACCGGTATCTCTCTCTTTGCCGGAGGGGGCTGATGATCCGGGACCTCCGCAGGAGGCCAGGAAAAAAAGAACCGTAGTCACAATAAACAGCGCAAAATATTGTTTCTTCATAGATATCTTACTCCTCATAGTCTGTAAATCTGTCTGTGTAGTAGATCCGGTAAGTTTTTTTTGCGGATCCGTTTTTCTTGATGTGACAGACCTTGATCTTGTAGTCATCCAGTGGCTCCAGGACCTTGCTGTCGTCTTTGCGGGGAACCTGCAGATATCTGGCGATACCCCTGGCATCGGCAGCCGCCATCTCCTTAAGTTGTTTTTCCGAGCAGAGATAATCATAAAAATCATCTTTATTATCAATAAAAGCATGCTCGATGATCACAGAGGGAAAATCATGCAGCATGCCGCCCCTGATGGTGGCATAATAATCCGACGCCCTGCCATTAGGATAGGTGTAGGATCTGGAAGAGCGCATAAGAAGGCCGTTCTGCTTTAATCCCAGTTTGCCCAGCTCATAGGCAATGTTGGCTCCCAGCCTCTGTCCCTCCTGGGCAATCTTCTCATTATAATTACCTATGGCCACGGCGATGGAGGATCCGGTGGCATATCCGCCTGCTCCAACCAGGGTATTATTGTGAAGGCTGACAAAAAGATCCGCATTGTTTTCCAGGGCGATATCCACCCGTTCCTGAAGGCTTAGGTATTTATCACTATCTCTGGTCAGGACAACAGTTATATTATCATACTCTTCCAGAGCAATTTTAAGATATTTGGTAAGCTTAAAGTTGACCGTCTTCTCGTGGATCTTGCCCTCTTCGGATTTGTAGAAAGCCCCGGTATCATTTCCACCGTGTCCCGCGTCAAGGACCACGATAATGGGCCTGGCAGCTTCGGTGGTCTCCGTTGTGGCTTCGGGGGCGGAAGCAGCGGATTCGGGAGAAGCGGACTCCCTGGTCATGTGGGATACCTGGCAATAGGGATGAGCATTGCCATAGTTCATCCCTATTCCGTAAAACATAAAACTGAAAACGATATAGAAAAAAAGAAGGAGCTGGTCCTTGTCCTGTCTGCTCATACTGATATTACACACTTTCCGGTTATTTTTGCGAATAAAAAGGACAGAATAACCTCCGGTCTCTGTCGCATGGTTTTGTCCAGAGGCTATTCTATCATAATTCCTGAAAAAAAGTATACAGCTATTTAAAATTTAATACTTGTTAAAAAAGATATAAAATATGGAAAGATACTGACATAATCAGTCATCTTTTGCGGACACAGCCATACGGTTGATCTGAGTAGCTATATAACCTGCCCCGTAACCATTGTCAATATTGACCACGGCAACCCCGTTGGCACAGGAATTGATCATGGTCAGCAGGGCGGAGAGACCGTGAAAATTGGCACCGTAGCCGACAGAAGTGGGTACTGCGATGATGGGTTTATCCACCAATCCTCCCATGACACTGGCCAGAGCACCTTCCATACCCGCAACCGCCACGATACAGTTTGCCGTCTGAATCTGATCCAGTTTAGAGAAAAGCCGGTGGATCCCGCTGACTCCGACATCAAAGATCCTTTCCACATGGGAACCGAAATACTCAGCGGTGGAGGCAGCCTCTTCAGCCACGGGGATATCCGCGGTGCCGGCTGTACAGACAGCGATTTTTCCCACTTTCTTTCTGCCGGGGTTTTCGTACTTCAGGATGCCGGAAACCTCATCATAGCTGATCTCGGGAATTATTTCCCTGACGATCTCAAATTGATGAGGGGTGGCTCTGGTTCCGAATACTTCACCCCTGGCTTCATACATTTTTCCGTATATTGAGCGTAAATGTCCGTCGGTTTTGCCCTGACAGTAGATTACTTCGGGAAAACCGGACCGGATCTCCCTGTGGGTATCAAGTTTGGCGAAATGACCCAGCTCTTCAAATGGCTCCCGGCGGAAAAACAATTCCGCTTCTTCCACTGACAGTTCATGGTTCTTCACCCGCTCAAGTATCTCCCTTGCCTCCACAGGACATCCCCCTTCCTGACTTCTCTCCCCGAACCGCTCATGCCGCGGCCGGGAAATCCAGCTGTTACACCATAAATATACAGGGTAAATGATAGCATATTTCAGGAAAATTGAAAACCGGAAATGGGGATTTACGGCGAAAAGCATTTTTCTGTAGACGAAAGAGCTGATTTATTCTATAATGTATAGGATATTGCGTGAACATCATTCATGTTCTAAACAGGAGGAATACATATATGAGTAAACCATATTATCTTACCACTGCCATAGCCTACACCTCCGGGAAACCCCATATCGGCAATACCTATGAGGTAGTGCTGGCGGATGCTATCGCAAGGTTCAAAAGAAAAGAAGGATACGATGTGCGTTTTCAGACCGGTACTGATGAGCATGGTCAGAAGATCGAGCTTAAAGCCCGGGAAGCCGGCGTTACTCCCAAAGAGTTTGTTGACGATGTTGCCGGTGAGATCAGGAATATCTGGGATCTGATGAATACATCATACGATAAATTTGTGCGGACCACCGATGACTACCACGAGGAGACAGTGCAGAAGATCTTTAAGAAGCTGTACGATCAGGGGGATATCTATAAAGGGTATTACGAGGGCCTTTACTGTACACCCTGCGAATCCTTCTTCACGGAATCCCAGCTGGTGGACGGAAAATGCCCGGACTGCGGCCGTCCCGTCGGTCATGCCAAAGAGGAAGCCTACTTCTTCAAAATGAGCAAATATGCCGACCGTCTCATGAAATATATCGAGGATCATCCGGAATTCATTCAGCCGGAATCCAGGAAGAATGAGATGGTCAACAACTTCTTAAAGCCGGGTCTGCAGGATCTTTGTGTTTCCAGGACCTCATTCTCCTGGGGAATTCCCGTGGATTTTGATCCCAAGCATGTCATCTATGTCTGGCTTGATGCGCTCAGCAACTACATCACCACCATGGGATTCGATGTAGACGGAAATCACGGTGATCTCTTTAAAAAATACTGGCCCGCCGATGTCCACATCATCGGAAAGGATATTGTCCGTTTCCATACTATTTACTGGCCGATATTCCTTATGGCACTGGGTGTTCCTCTTCCCAAAAAAGTCTTTGGCCATCCCTGGCTCCTGGTGGGCAGCGGCAAAATGAGCAAATCAAAGGGAAATGTGATCTATGCCGATGACCTGGTGGACCTTTTCGGGGTTGACGCGGTGCGTTATTTTGTTCTGCACGAGATGCCTTATGAAAATGACGGGGTGATCACCTGGGAACTTCTTGTGGAAAGGATCAATTCCGACCTGGCCAATACCCTGGGCAACCTGGTCAACCGTACCATCTCCATGTCCAACAAATATTTCGGCGGTACGGTGGCAGACTGCGGCGTGACAGACGGCTACGATAAAGAGCTCATTGACACAGCTTTGGATACAAAGACCCATGTTATCAGAAAGATGGACCAGCTGAGAGTTGCGGATGCCATGACAGAGATCTTTAATCTATTCAAACGCTGCAACAAGTATATCGACGAGACCACACCCTGGCTCCTCGCCAAGGATCCTTCCAAGAAAGACCGCCTTTCCACTGTTTTATATAATCTGGTGGAAAGCATTACCATCGGTGCTTCCCTCCTTGTTCCCTTCATGCCGGAGACTGCGGAGAAGATTTTCGCCCAGCTGAACTCCCGGGAGAGAACCATGGATGAGCTGGAAGTGTTCGGTCTTTACGAGAACGAAAGCAAGGTTGTGGAAAAACCGGAAATCCTTTTTGCCAGACTTGACGTCAAGGAGGTCCTTGAAAAGGTTGATGCCATGTATGCCGCCAGACAATCCGCCAACGAAGCAGAGGAAGAAGAACCTGAGGAAGATCTGGTGGATCTCGAGGCAAAACCCGAGATCAGTATCGACGATTTTGATCAGCTTCAGCTGCGTGTCGGTCAGATCATCTCATGTGAAGCGGTAAAAAAATCCAAAAAACTTCTCTGCTCTCAGGTTAAGATCGGAAAAGAAACACGACAAATCGTCTCGGGTATCAAAAAATACTATACTCCCGAAGAAATGGTGGGGAAAAAGGTCATGGTACTGACCAACCTGAAACCTGCAACTCTGGCAGGAGTAAGATCTGAAGGCATGATCCTGTGTGCGGTGAAACCTGACGGTGAGCTGTGTCTCATGACCCCGGAAAAGGATATGCCTGCCGGTACAGAAATCAGCTGATAAAACGAAAATGAATTAATCATGTAAAAAATCCCGGAATCAAACCTTTTATCCTGTGTTTGATCCGGGATTCTTTTTTTGTAGATTTTTTATTCAGAACATACGGATGACCGGGTGATCACTCACTTTTCACCGTCATACTCTTTGAAATAGATCCGGTAAGCATTATAGGAACCCATCTCCACGGGAAGGAGATATCCGGCCTCCATCAATCCTTCGGCCGGGTAGAGTCTTCCGCTCTTTTCCTCCCGGTATAAGGTTCCCGGCTTAAGCCCTTTCAGTCTTAAATAGGTAGGAAGGGAAGCTCCGTGGATATTCTGCATCACTGCGCAAACAAGAGCCCTGCTTCCATCCTCCGAGACGAACATCCAGGCAGCGGTTTCATCCATGAAAGGGTTGGTCAGACGGTAATACAGTCCGTCATGGATCAGGTCACGGAAACGACGGTATTCCATGATCTGTTTTCTTACCTCCTCCTTCTCTTCCACCGGCATGAGGGCCGGGTCGAGCTCATAACCGAAGGTTCCTGCCATGGCAACGGTTCCCCTGGTTGCAAGTGGGGTAATCCTTCCGGTCTGATGATTGGGTACTGCGGAAACATGGGACCCCACAGCTGAGATGGGATAGCCGAAGGAGGTACCGTACTGGATCCTCAGCCTGTCAATGGCATCGGTATTGTCACTGCACCAGATCTGAGGAGCATAATAAAGCATACCTGCGTCAAATCTTCCGCCCCCGCCGCTGCAGCCTTCCAGGAGCAGATCAGGATAACGTGCCAGCAATCTTTCAAGAAAATCATACAGACCCAGCATATAGTCGTATAAGACCTTCCCCTGATCCTCGGTATCATGGGAATAGAAATCGGCAATAGACCGGTTAAAGTCCCATTTCACATAGGAAATATCTCCCTGATCCAGAATATTGCATACAGCATCGAAGATATGATCCACCACCTCTTTTCTGGAAAAATCCAGAACCAGCTGATAGCGGGCAAGAACCGGATCCCTGCCCGGAATCTTTAATACCCAGTCGGGATGAGCCCGGTAGAGATCACTGTCTTCACTGATGCATTCCGGCTCAAACCAGATGCCGAATTTTATTCCCAGGTCAGTGATCCTTTTCACCAGATGACCCAGGGATTCTCCCAGTTTATCCTCGTTTACAAACCAGTCTCCCAGTCCGGAATAATCATCATCTCTCTTGCCGAACCATCCGTCGTCCATGACGATCAGATCGATTCCCAGATCCATTGCCTCCACAGCCAGCCGGTAGATATCTTCCCCGTTAAAGTCGAAATAACATCCTTCCCAGCTGTTGAGGAGAATGGGTCTTGCTCCGTCGCGATGAGGCCCCCGGCAGATATGCCGGCGGATACATTTATGCAGGTTATGGGACAAACGTGAAAGACCGTTCCCACTATAGCTCATGATTACTTCCGGGCAAAGGAAGGTCTCACCCCTGGACAGGGGATAGGAAAAATGATCATCCATAAGTCCCATAAGAACTCTGGTTCCTCCGGTCTGATCTTTCTCCGCTTCCGCTTTAAATCCGCCGCTGTAAACAAAAGACATGGCATAGCAGGATCCGGCATCTTCCGTGGTTTCCCTGTCGGCTACAATGATCATGGGATTATACTGATGGCTTGACATCCCTCTTCTGCTGCCGATAACCTGACAGCTGTGACTGATCCCGGTCCGCTGGAAATTCCGCTCCATGGCATGACGCCCGTTGAAAGAGATCAGATCGTAGTCTCCACCCACAAAATCCAGGCAGGAGGCCTGAACTTTTTCCAGATGGATGGTTCCTTCCCCCTCATAAGAGATTTTCGCCGACCGGGTGATGATATCCAGGGAGGGAATAATACCATAGAGCAGGTCTACTTTTACACCTGTACAGGGATCTGCCATACGGATCTCCAGGGTCTGGGCTTCATCTTCCCCGGCATAAACAGCAGGAAGTCCCTTCAGCCTGTACTTTCCCTGCATGATCCGGTGTCCTTCATAATGGAGAGCACAGGCGAAAGACCCGTCGGAATTGCGAAGAATAAGGGCCGGATTGCGGTAATCTCCCGTTCCCAGGGTGGGGTACTCCTGAGGCAGGGTATCCATGGAGTAGGTCTTGTCCCTGCCCGCTATATAAGGGTTGCCGGAAAATCCCCGGTCAGAGTAAAAAAGCAGATAATCCATGTTGCCGGAAGTACGCTTTCCATAATAGAGGTGAAGAAGGTAGCCGTTTTTGTCTACCTGCATCTGGTAGCTGCTGTTCAGGGTATGTAAAGTAAAGATTCTTTCTTTCTCAAGATATTGAATACTCATGACTGAGGCTCCTTTCGGCAAATCGTTATTTTCTCTGAAGGAATAAAAATCATTTTCAATCCATATAGCATTTACCATATTAGTATAACATTTATTTCCCAATTAGAAACTCTTTTCTCAAAAAAAAGGCTGTACCCTGAGGTACAGCCCCTGAAATATTCTGATCCTATTTAACGGCACCGGAAGTAACACCTTCAACGATGAATCTCTGAAGGAACAGATAAAGGATAAGGATAGGCAGCATGGCAAGAAGCAGTGCGGCCATAACCAGACCGATATCCGTGGAATATGTTCCGTAGAATACCTGTGTCGCGATCGGAATAGTGTAAAGATCTTTCTTTGCAAGTACAAGGGATGGCAGGAGGTAGTCGTTCCAGAAAGCCATCGCGTCAATGATTGCCACTGTCGCGATCGTGGGCTTGATCAACGGGAATACGATCTTCCAGAAGGTCTGCCAACGGTTACATCCGTCAATCTTCGCCGCTTCTTCCAGGGCGATCGGCACATTGGTGTTGATCGCACCATGGAACATGAAGGTCGCCATCGACAGGGAGAAACCGACATGCATGAAGATCAGGGTCGCTCTATGGCTCAGCAGATTCAAAATACCACCGTAAAGAGAAACCAGAGGAATCATCAATACCTGGAAAGGAATAACCATGGAAGCAACCATAAGACCAAA
>CACZOS010000095.1 GCA_902782815.1 uncultured Lachnospiraceae bacterium
CAGAATATTTGACCCGACACTGGAGATCACCAGGATAACTGCATACCAGATATAATCATCCGGAAGCCGGACGAAAACAAACAGCAGTCCCAAAGAGATCAGCTGGAAAACGAATGACCGGATCGTGATATATCGGTATTCCTCAAATATATTATATAGCCAGTCCAGACTGATCACATTCAGCGGGATCGAAATGGAAAACAGCAGCAGCAGACTGCGGTAAGCCCCAAACTTCGGCAATCCGAGCACCAGCAGAAACAGTACATACGCTATGCCGACTGTCATCAGATTGACCGCCAGGATCTCACTGCAGAATGCATTCAGTTTTTCCTTATCATCCCTGAGCCTGGCCCCTTCCCGTACTGCGTATCCGTAAATTCCAAACGACGCGATCAGCACAAAATACGAAACGACTGACTGGGCATAGTCCACCTTGCCCAGCCCGTCCGGTCCCAAAACTCTTGACACATAGGGAAATGTGATCAATGGGAATATGACTCCCATCAGAGTTTTCAGCGTATTAAATAAATAATTGATTCCCAGCGATTTCCGCTTCATATCTGCTTTTCAGTTCCGTTTGTTATACTTTCAGCAGGTGCAGCTTTGACAGGACCATTTTTGCTAACCCGGCAGGCCTTCGCGCATACTTCCACTCTTTATAAAAATAATCCGCTCCGCTGCCCCCTTCTTTTTCCAGGATATGCCCGGCGATCCCGCAGAACTCACCGTATGTCTTTGGTCTTGCCATGTATTCTTTCCTGTATTTGTTTTCAAGCAGCCGGAATGCCTGTTCCGCCTTTTTGCAGCTTGCCGTAAGAGAGTTCTCCTGCACGCTGCACTGAACCAGTACTTCATCCAGATAATACAGTTTAAATCCGTGCAGAACTGCCTGCAAAGCCAGATCCCAGTCCTGAAAACGCGGAAATTCCAGATCAAACTGCACGTTCTCAAACACTTCTCTTTTCCCGGTTATCGTCTGTGTACTTACACAGTTAAACCGGAGCAATGCGGCGAGTTTATCCTCCCTGAGATTTAAATTGTAATCCGGTATCTTCTTACCCGTCACGATTCCATTCTGTACTGTCTGCACTTCCCTGGCGCAGAAAACAAGATCAGCATTTTCCTTCTGCAATGCTTCCAGTGTTCTTTGCAGGCGGTCTTTATGCCATTGATCATCACTGTCCTGAAATGCGATATATTTCCCACGGGCATGCGCTATTCCGATATTTCTCGCTTTACATGCACCCCCGTTTGTTTCACAGCAGATCACCTTCAGACGCGGGTCCGTGATCTTCTTCAGGATCTCAACAGAAGAATCAGCTGAATGATCATCCACGGCCAGTACCTCTATGTCATCCACTGTCTGATCCAATACACTGCGCACGGAACCTTCGATCGTAGACTCCCGGTTGTATACAGGTATAATAACTGAAATCTCAGGTGCCATTCCCTGCTCCTTTACCGAAACCGGACTATGCTCAGGAGCCGCATTCCGTTCCTGACTATCCATAACAGCATGCCGTATTTTCCTGCGTAAAACAATTTCATAAGCAGCCATGTCCGTTTGCTGTCATGCCAGGCAGCCGCAGCTGTTTCGCCGGCGAGCCTGTCATCAAACAAAGGATCCTGCCGGAGTTTCTGCAGATACGTTTTTTTCTGTTCCGAAGTAAGTGAACAATCCGGTATACTGAAATACTCCGCCAGCTGATAAATATAAATATTTACCAGATGCCTGTTTTTTTCAAAGTTACTGACCTTTCCAGCACATGTCTCTGAGAAGAAACGGTTCTCCAGGGGAAGACAGCAGAACCAGCTCTGCACTCCCTCAACCGAAAATTTTCTGGAAGTGCTGTGTGTATCTCTCTGCTGCCACCAGTAATACACTTTCGGATTAAGTCCCATCTTCCGGCAATATGGAAGAAACTGCAGATTGAAATGCACGTCTTCGTTCCCGCAATGCATCTCTTCATTGAAGCGTATACTGTTCTTTCGGATCACCTCGGCGCGGTAAAGTGCAGTCCAGACCGTGTGCTGACGGATCTGGCGGAACTTTTGGGGGAATTCCTCCCGCTCAATTATTTCGTCCGGGAAGTCCAGAGTCGTCTCCCAGACTTTTCCGTTCTTTTTTTCATACCTTTTTGCACGGTTAAAACGGATCAGATCAAGATCATCCTTCTTTGCCCTCTCATAACTGTCTGCAAGGGCTCCGGGCAGAAGCAGGTCATCGTTGTCGCAAAACCCGATGTACTCTCCCAGTGCCAGATCAATACCTCTGTTCCTGGCGGCGCAGATCCCGCCATTCTGCTGATGGATCACACGTACATGCTCATACGCGGCAGCATATTCATCACAGATCTCTCCGCTTCCGTCCGTGCTGCCGTCATCGATCAGCAGGACTTCAAAATCCTCAAAATCCTGCAGTATGACACTGTCCGCTGCACTTCTGAGGTACTGTGCGGAATTATAGACAGGCATGATCATGCTGACCTTCATACTCGCTTCTCTTCTTCCCATTCATCCAGTGCTTTCAATTCAATTTCAAGAGAGTCCGCCAGATTCTGTAATCCAAACCGGATCTTATCCCGTTTTCCCCTCAAAATTGAATCTGTAGCCGCATCCTCCTTATGCCATATCCTTATCTCAGGAGTGTAAACAGTTGCCAGGCCTGCTCTCTGACAGCGGATCCAGAGGATTTCTTCTTCTCTGTAAAGAAAAGTACGCGGATCGAATGCATCATCAAACTTTTCCAGGTATACCGGAGAAAAGATCAGGCAGCATCCGTGCAGAAGAATTCCCTCATGTCTCTCAGCTGTTTCGGAATATATATAGTACTTTTTGTAGCGTGAGGGAACTTCTTTTCCGAGCGAACGCAGGATCTGGTTTCGGAACATCTTCCATGCTGTTCCGAAATGATCCAGGTGATACGGCATGAGTTTCAATGTCCGCCGGTACTCTTTCAACTCTTCCTCAAGTTCTGTGCGGCCCGGCATTTTCATATAGACATAGTTGTCTGATCCATCCCTTAATATGACGCGGGGACCGCAGACGGCAAACCCACTCTGCCGGTATTCTTTTTCAATCTGTTCGCAGAAATCTTCTGACAGCAGTTTCGTATCATTGTTCAGACAGCAGATAAAATCGCAGTTCAGCTTTTCCCGGGCAAAGGCATATCCTCTGTTATTCCCCCGGGCAAACCCTTCATTCCTGTCATTGCACAGGACATAGATCCCGGGGACAGAACCATACAGTTCTTTCAATGTCTGCCCCGAGCCATCCGGAGAGGCGTTGTCAACGATCACGATCACATAATCCTGCTGATCTGTCTTTTCCTGAATGGAACTCACGCATTCCTTTGTTTCTTCTATTGTATTGTAATGCAGTATCACAAATCCGATCTTCACGGTCCATTCCTCTTTATCCGGTTTTTCCATCCTTCTTTCCTGACTTGCGCTTCAGCATCACCGGGATCAGTGCCGTAATGATCCTGTAGCGCAGCAGCGGAAACGGACGGACGAGCCGGTTGAACAGGTAAAACAACTGAAAGTACTTCTCCCATCCTTCTTCCAGAGGTGCATGGCTCCACGGGGTTTCTGCGCAGTACTGCATGTATTCCGGGGTGTATTCATGCCGGTTCCCGATACGCCAGGGCCTCTCTTCCCCAAGAAAATGTACGATCACAGGCGCCTTGATCCAGATACGGTACTCTTTTTCCTCCGGAAAATTGCTGACTGGTGCGGCAATCTTCCGCAGTGCCCTGTAGGGATAGTAAGTAAACGTATTGCAGTAATTGTACGAAAAGGG